>CADALS010000189.1 GCA_902788795.1 uncultured Eubacteriales bacterium
AGCGGCGCATGAACCCGACCTGGACAAGGCGCTTTCCAAGCGCTAGCTCCCTGTTTATGATCTCCTCGCAGTCCGCTGCATTCTGGGAGAGCGGTTTTTCGCAGAAGCACCACTTTTCATACTTGAGCGTCTCCATCACGTAGTCGTGGTGGGTCGGGTCTATGGATGTTATGACTACGGCCTCGACCTCAGGATCTGCTATCATCGCTTTGCAGTCATTTCCAAAAGACCTGATCCCATACTTTGCGGCAAGCTCGTCCGCTGCCGCTGCAACGTAATCGCTTACAGCTACCACGGTGGCTCCGGGCACCTTATCTATGATCCTGCGGCAATGATCCTTTCCTATAGCACCGCAGCCTACTATTCCTACTTTAAGAACTCTGTCCAAAGTATTTCCTCCTTTTATCTAGAACTTAAGAGCATCCTTCACGTGCTCCAGATGATCCTTATATGCCTTGATATTGCGCGGGTTCTCGCTGACCTCGGTGTCTCCTACCCTCCACCAGGAACCGTAGCCTTCAGTCATTGATTTAGGCAGCACGCGTATATCGAAGAGCACAGGCACGCCTTCCAACTTCTTGGCATCCGCTATGGCTTTCCTGAGCTCATCCAGAGTGTGTATGGTGTAGCCCTTGCAGCCGTAGCCTTCAGCGATCTTGGCGAAATCTACAGCCATAAAGCTTCCGGAATGGGCGCCGTCCTCTCCGCGGTAGCGCAGCTCCGTGCAGAGCGTATCGTTGCCGTGCCCTACCTGCAGATTGTTTATGCACCCGAAGCTCGCGTTGTTGAAAAGGCAGATATTGATCTTTTTATGCTCCTGAAGCGCAGTCAGCATCTCGGAATGCAGCATTATGAAGCTTCCGTCGCCGGCCATGGCGTAAACATCGTGGTCCGGGACAGCATACTTTACACCCAGAGCGCCCGAGATCTCGTAACCCATGCAGGAATAGCCGTACTCCATGTGATAGGTATCGACAGCCTTGGGTCTCCACATGCGCTGCATATCTCCGGGCAGGGACCCGGACGCGCCTATAACAACATCTTCAGGATCTATGCACTCGTTTATAACGCCCAGGACAGCAGTCTGGGTAAGCTCTGCGCCAAGGTCCTTTGCAAACCTGAAGGCAGAATCCGCGTTGGCATCGTTTACCTCCGGAACGTAGCCCGGCCCGAATGTTATGCCATCCAGCCTTGCAAGTTCCTTCTTCCAGCGCGCCCTGGCAGCTTCTATCTCGCCGCTGTAGGGAGCCTTATAGCCGTCAAGAGCCGCAAGCAGCGCGGGAAGAGCCATCTTGGCATCCGCCACCACAGGCACCGCGGCGTCCATCTTAACGGACTGGAACTCCGAAACGTTTATATTCACGAACTTTACACCGTCTTTAAACAGCCACTTGGAAGAGGTCGTAAAATCTGTGTACCTTGTACCCACCCCAATTATAACGTCCGCGTCTTTTGCCATCTCGTTTGCGGCAGAGCATCCTGTAACGCCAATACCGCCGAGATTCAGGGCGTGGTCCCAGACAACAGCGCTCTTGCCTGCCTGAGTCTCGCCGAACGGGATGCCTGTAGCTTCCGAAAACTGCCTGAACTGCTCGTGAGCCTCACTGTAGCGCACGCCTCCTCCGCAGATCAGAAGAGGCTTCTTTGCAGCCTTTATGATCTGGGCGGCTTCCGCAATAGCCTCAGCCTCCGGGAGCCTTCTTGCAAGGCGGTGCACCCTCTTTCTGAAGAAGCTCACAGGATAATCGTAGGCCTCGCCTTCCACATCCTGAGGCATAGCTATGCACACAGCGCCTGTGTCGGCAGGATCGGTAAGGACCCTCATGGCGCTTATCATGGCGCTCATAAGCTGTTCCGGCCTTACTATGCGGTCCCAGTAGCGGCAGACCGGACGGAAAGCGTCGTTGGTGGACAGCGAAAGATCGTGGGGCTGCTCCACCTGCTGGAGCACAGGATCCGGCTGGCGGCACGCATATACATCTCCGGGCAGTATAAGCACCGGTATATTGTTAGCCGTAGCGGTGGCTGCGGCGGTCACCATGTTGGCAGCGCCCGGCCCCACAGAACTTGTTACGGCTATGATCTTTTTGCGCTTCATCTGCCTGGCAAAGGCAACTGCAGTGTGAGCCATGCCCTGCTCGTTCTTGCCCTGCCAGACCTTAAGGCCGTGAGCTTCCTGCGCCAGAGCCTGGCCCAGGCCGACCACGTTTCCGTGTCCGGGAAGCATTATAACGCCTTCTACAAAGCGGTGTTCCTTCCCATCGTAGGCGATATACTGGTTCTCAAGGAATCTTACCAGCGCCTGCGCCATTGTCAGTCTTACGGTATCCATCAAGTACCTCCTTCAGCCTTTGAAGATATGATCGTTGGCGTCATCTTTCCAAAGCCACGAATGCTCCGGATCATCTATCCTGGTCTTCAGCCAGGGATCACCCTCCAGGTGGCGTATGCCCCAGGAGTAGCACATTGCGTACCCCGGGGCAGCCGCCTGAGAGTGGAAACCATGTCTTATTATGCTCATGCCGTTATGTCCCGTTTTGTAGATCTCGCCGTTGGCAAATCCCGCGCCGAATCCCTGAGGCTTATCGAAGCGGTAGAAATACACCTCCGGCTGGGGATGATGATGAGGCGGATAGCTGGACCACTTGCCGGGGTAGCTTAAGACCTCGCCCAGGACCATGTTGGAGAACGGGGCGTTGTCGTGATCGAAGAAGGTCTTGATCTCCCTCTGCATGCAGCCCATGAGTTCTCCGTTGGCTCCGGCGTGCTGGGTCTGCACTTTTTCCGGCGTATACATAACAGCCTGGTAATCGTTGCTGTTTGCGGTCTTTTGTATATAGAGCTCGCTGTGAGCATGCGCTGCTATCTCTATTCTAAGTCTGCGCGGAGCAAGCAGACAGTAGGCCTCGTAGCGGAAGCAGTCCGGCCTTTCAGCCTCGCAGACACGCCCGTCCCAGCAGAACGTTACGTTTCCCGAAAACAGAAGCACTGCGCACTCTTTTTCCGGCTCCTCTATGATGTACCTATCGCCTTCCTCCATTATCAGAAGGCCCACATCCATCATTGTTCCAAAATCGTCCGCGGCGGAATCTATGTAGCTGTTGTAGCCTCTTTTGACTTCCTTGCTG
>CADALS010000190.1 GCA_902788795.1 uncultured Eubacteriales bacterium
AGCAATGAAAAACGTCAATAAAAGGGTTGAACCGGAAGTTAGTCCTGCAAAAGCCGGACTACTATCGATAGACCCGAAGTTAGTTTTGCATTCAAGCATATAAAAATTAATACTTTTGTAAAAAAGGAAATCAAAACTCCGCGGCGTATAACAAGTCAGCGGGGTTTTTTGATGAGTGTAAAGAACTATGCAAAAGCATTAGAGGACATAAAGTCCACTGTAAGCATCGCGGATGTTATTGGGTCCGTGGTCAGTTTAAAGCGCTCAGGAACCAGCTACATGGGCTGCTGTCCTTTCCATAAGGAAAAGACTCCGTCCTTCTCCGTAAACGACGGCAAAGGGTTTTACCACTGCTTTGGCTGCGGAGAATCAGGAGATGTTGTAAAATTCGTTCAAAAGTATTATAATCTGGACTTCCCGTCCGCTGTGGAAAAGCTTGCTGCGCAGTACGCTATAACCATAGAGGAGATCAAGGGCAGGGAAGACAGCAAGAACGATGCCTACTACGAGGCAAACCGCCTTGCTGCCAGGTACTTCTTTAAGCAGATCAGCTCTCAGGCAAACAGGGGCTACGATTACTTTACAGCAAGAGGCATAAAGCCAGATACTATAAAGCATTTCGGGCTTGGCTGGTCCGGGGAGGACGCAACGGGGCTCACAAAGCACCTGCTTGCAAACGGCGTTGAAAAGCAGACGCTGATAGACCTTGGCCTAAGCGGACAGAACGGAGAGCGCCTCTACGACAAGTTCAGGAGCAGGGTCATCTTCCCGATAATAAACGTTCGCGGCAAGGTGATAGGCTTCGGAGGACGCAACCTGGGGCCGGAAAAGCCCAAGTACCTAAACTCCAACGAGTCTTCCATATACCTTAAGAAGAACAACTTGTTCGGTATAAACCGCTCCAAAGACGCCATTTTAAGAGAAGGCTACGCAATAATCGTGGAAGGCTACATGGACTGTATTAGCCTTTACCAGAGCGGCATAGAAAACGTTGTGGCAAGCTGCGGAACGGCACTTACACCGGAGCAGGCAAAGCTGCTTGGCCGCTACGCAAAAAGCGTGGTGCTGTGCTACGATTCGGACAATGCAGGTATAAAGGCTGCGCTTCGCGGAATAGACGTTCTCAGAGCTGCGGAGATGGAAGTCAAGGTCCTTAACGTGGACGACGGAAAAGACCCGGACGAATACGTCCAGAAGAACGGCAAAGAGGCCTTCCTGAACCTTATAAAAGAAAAGACAGTATCAGACATAGACTACAAAGTGTCTATGATGAAAAACAGCTACGATCTAAAAGATCATACGCAGGGCATAAAGTTCTACAGAGCGCTGGCCGGTATAATACACGGGCTGGATCCTGTAGAGGCAGATGTATATATCAAGAAGTACTCAAGGGAGTACGGCATTTCGGAAGGTGCGCTCCGCAGAGAAGCAGAAGGCTTCAGCACAGAGCATCAGGACCAGACTCCTGCCTACAGTGCTCCATCGCAGGAGGGCGAAAAGCCTCCGGAGAAGCTGAACCCGGCTGATGTAAACCTGGAGCGCATGCTAATTAAGCTGATAATGCTCAAGAGCTCCTGTTTCGAAAGGCTCAAGGATTACCCAGAAGCCTTCGTTACAGAAAAAGGCAAAGCAATAAGATCTGCGTTCGAAGACCTGTACAGGGACGGCCAAGAGTTCGACCTAAAAACAGTCCAAAGCGCTCTGGACGAGGAAACAGCAGAACATCTGGCCGCTATTACAGACAGGATAGAGATAGGAGAGGAAGACAAAGCCTTCTCCGACTGCCTGGACAGGCTGGAAGCAAAGCGGCGCGGCAAAAGGATAAGTCAGATAATGACTATCCTGGAAATGGCGGATTCCATGCCGGAAGAAGCCGTAGACCAAAATCAGATAAAAGATCTCTTAACAGAGCTTGATCACTTGCAAAAAATAAACAAGGGGGATAAATAATGGCACTCGATTTCGATGACGACAAAAAAATGGACCAGCTTACAGCATTTCTCGAAAAGGCCAGAAAGGATGGCGTAGTAAGCGAATACGAGATCGACGAGATAATGGCGGACTGCGATATAGATCCGAGTAATAAGGATACTATAATCGAAACACTCGAATCGTCCGGTGTCGAGATAACTAACGGTGATATGCCGGATGATTTCGACCTTGCTGACGTGGATGATATCGGCGGCCTAGACGATCTTGCAGACCTGGACGACGCCGCAGACGAAGACTTCGAAGAGCTTGCAAAGGACGCGGAAGAGGATAACTTTGAGGACCTGGAAAAGAGCATGTCCATAGACGATCCTGTCCGTATGTACCTTAAGGAGATAGGCAAAGTTCCTCTTCTTAACGCAGACGAAGAGCTGGAGCTCGCCAAGAAGATGGAGAACGGAGACCTGGAAGCTAAGCAGAGGCTCTGCGAGGCTAACTTAAGGCTCGTAGTATCCATTGCTAAAAGATACGTCGGCAGAGGCATGCAGTTCCTCGACCTTATACAGGAAGGAAACCTTGGTCTTATAAAGGCGGTCGACAAGTTCGACTGGCGCAAGGGCTTCAAGTTCTCCACCTACGCAACATGGTGGATAAGGCAGGCAATCACAAGGTCCATAGCAGACCAGGCCAGGACCATAAGAATACCTGTACACATGGTAGAGACCATAAACAAGCAGATAAGAGTTACCAGGCAGCTGCTCCAGGAGCTTGGCAGAGATCCTTCCCCGGAAGAGATCGCAAAGGAGATGGAGATACCTGTAGAAAAGGTAAGAGAGATCTCCAAGATAGCCCAGGAGCCTGTATCCCTTGAAACTCCTATAGGCGAGGAAGAAGACTCCCACCTTGGCGATTTTATCCCGGACGAGGACGTTCCGTCCCCGGCTGATGCTGCAGCATTCTCCATGCTCAAGGACCAGCTGAACGAGGTTCTGGCTACGCTTACAGACAGGGAGCAGGAAGTTCTGCGCCTGCGTTTCGGCCTTGACGACGGACGCCAGAGGACACTGGAAGAAGTAGGCCAGCAGTTCAACGTTACCAGAGAGCGTATCAGGCAGATAGAGGCTAAGGCTTTAAGAAAACTGCGCCACCCCAACAGATCCAGGAGGCTCAAGGATTACCTTGAATAGCGTATGTTGCAGACATCGGTACGGACCACGGCTTTATTCCTGCATATCTTCTTGCGGAAGGGATCTGCCCGCATGCAGTGCTTACGGATGTTAACAGAGGTCCTCTTGAAAAGTGCAAAGCTAATCTGAAGGAGCTTGGAATAGACCCTGCGCTCTACGATATAAGGCTTGGGAACGGCTTTGAGCCGCTTGAGGCCGGCGAGGTATCCACAGTTATAATTGCAGGCATGGGCGGGGAGCTGATCCAGAGCATGTTCGAGGCCTATCCTTTTGCAGCTGAAAGTGCAGAAGAAGGGCCCGGACTGTTTGAAAGAGCAGTGCTTCAGCCAAGGCCTCACGCGGACGATCTTAGGGGCTATCTTACGCAGAGC
>CADALS010000191.1 GCA_902788795.1 uncultured Eubacteriales bacterium
AAGAAGCACAACCCGGCCACCCAGATGGGTATGCAGGGAGACATCTACTACGAGCAGGCAGACGAGCACATCATAAGGCTCCTTCAGGAAGGTCTTGTTCTTCCTCCCTGGAAGGCTAAGGGCGAGGGCAGAGGCGTCGGCGGCGGCTACGCTCAGAGCGGCCTGGGCCTCGGACCGTCCCTTGTTCTTCTTTGCGTAGACTACGAAAAGATACTCAAGAACGGAACTCTTAAGCTCATAGAGCAGGCTAAGGAACTTCAGTCCAAGCTCAGATTCTTTGATGCTGAGAGCATAGACAAGTTCAGATATTATCAGGGCGTCATCTACTCCTTCGAGGCTATAAACACTCTTGCGCAGCGCTATTCCAAGCTTGCTGCAGAGATGGCAGAAAAGGAAGCAGACCCAAAGAGAAAGGCAGAACTGGAGCAGATCTCCGAGACCTGCGCATGGGTACCTATGCACCCGGCAAGGACCTTCAGAGAGGCTATGCAGTGCCTGTGGTTCCAGCTCCTGATGCTCTCCCCGTCCACAACTCTGCCAGGCGGCCGTTTCGACCAGTACATGTATCCGTACTACAAGGCAGACCTGGATGCCGGAAGGATAACCTACGACGAGGCGCTGGAGCTTCTCTGCCTGCTGCGCTTTAAGGACATGGAGCTCAACAGGACTTCCGGAAAGATGAACCGCAAGAAGAACGCAGGCTTTGCAAAGTGGCACAACTTCCTTATCGGCGGCGTTAAGGCAGACGGCACGGATGCTTCCAACGATCTGTCCTACATGCTGCTTGAGGCTGCGCTGATAACCCGCACCCCGCACCACACCATCACCCTGTGCGTTGCGGACTGCACACCTCACGATCTTATCATGAAGGGCGTAGAGTGCCAGGTTGCAGGTCTTTCTATGCCGGCATTCATTTCTGACGCTTCCTATATCAACTTCTTCACCATGCACGGTGTATCCATAGAGGACGCGCGCGGCTACGCTATAACAGGCTGCCTGGATGCAAACCTTCCCGGCAAGTCCAGAACAGGCCCGGTACCCATGACCATCATGACCATGATCTTCGACATCATGCGCCACAACGGCTGGGGCGCACGTACCAATCAGATGGTAGGTATCCAGACAGGAGATTTCACCAAGTTCCAGAGCTTCGAAGAGCTGTGGGAGGCCTGGAGAAAGCAGTTCGAGTACTGCATCTCCGCTGTCTGCGAGCGCAACAACGTAGAGATCAAGATCACCCAGGAGATACTTCCGGATCCGTTCAGGGCTGCTCTTATGCAGAACGGCATTGAGTCCGGCAAGGACATCTGGTGCAGGCACGATATACCCTTCGACAACACCGCATCCGTATGCTCCATAGGTATGGTAAACGTCGGCGATTCCATGGCTGCTATCAAGAAGCTGGTATTCGACGACAAGAAGTACACCATGAAGCAGCTCTACGATGCTCTCGAGGCAGACTGGGTAGGCTACGAAGACATGCAGAAGGACTTCCTTGCTGCTCCTAAGTACGGCAACGACGATCCTTACGTAGACAAGATCGTTGCAGACCTGTACAAGATGCTGGCAGACTACGTTGTTACCAAGCCGACCATCACCGGCGGTACAACAGTTCCCTGCGGTATCTCTATCACAAGCCACCAGCCCGGCGGACTCCTTACCGGAGCTACACCTGACGGCCGCAAGGCAGGCACTCTGCTGGCAGACGGCACCATGAGCCCGATGCAGGGCCGCGATACCAACGGTCCGGTAGCTGTTATGAAGTCCGCTCTGAACATAGACCAGGATCCGTGGCAGGCAACACTTCTGAACATGAAGTTCGATCCCAACAACCTCAAGACAGACGAGGACAAGGAGAAGTTCGCTGCTCTGATCACTACCTACCTTAAGAACGGCGGCAAGCAGGTACAGTTCAACGTTGTTACCCAGGAGACCCTTATAGACGCTCACGAGCATCCGAAGGATCACAGAGAGCTGCTCGTACGTATAGCAGGCTACAGCGCTTACTTCGTACAGCTCAACAACGAGATGCAGATCGAGGTCATCAACCGCAACATGCAGCACCTGTAAAGCACAGAATTGCAATAAAAAACTCCCGGGACATCCCGGGAGTTTTTTGCGTGTTTGCTTAGAAGATGTGGCGTCTGTAGTAGTCCACGCTGGTCATGTAGTCCAGATGGCGCAGGGCGTTGGTCTGGGCGTAGTTGTAGTAGTTCTGCATCTGGGTGCTCTGGGCGATCTGCGCGGTGCCGGCGCTTATGGCCTGGGCTGCGGAAAGGTTGCGGATGGTGCATTCGTCCACGGAATCCATAAGCCCGCTGACAGTTGCCCTGAGGTTTCCGATGGCGTTTTGTATCTGCTGGTTCTGGGCGGATATGTGGCGCAGCTGATCGCTTATGGTGTCCAGCTTGGCGTTTATCATGTTGAGGCGGTATTCGGACTCGTAGAGGTTGTAGGCGCCCTCGTGGCCGCCAAGGGAATCGCAGCGGCCCGTTTCGAAATACCCGCAGATAGTGGATACCGGGACCAGCCCCTGGTAGTTTATGTGCAGCACGCCCGGAGCGTAGTAGCTGTCAAGGTCCCGCTGCGCTGCGGCAAGGGCGGAAGCGTTTCTGGACAGTTCTTCTCTAAGCTCCGGAAGCACTATACCATCTATTTCGGAGCTTTCCTTTTCCAGCGCGGCTATCTGATCGTTGTTGGCCTTTATCGTGTCGGACCAGCTTTTTTTGCTGTCAGCTTCCTGCCTGGCTGCGCTCTCGTTGCTTTTCCTTTCGGATTCTGCGGCATTGTATTCGAATATGCGCTTTTTCCTGAATTCCAGGATCAGGAGAATGGCTAAGTAGACCGCCACCGGAAGGACCAGGAAATGCAGCACCACGCCCCAGAACGGAGTGGTGATCTCTGCCAAAAACTGCTCTATGTACATAGGAAACGATAGCAGCCTGATGTTTTTATTCTCGCCTATCCATACAAACACGGCGGTAATGACCGCCCAGATGAAGACGCTCAGAACGCATCCATCCCATTCCGGCTCAAACTTGAATTTGTATTTGCTTTTATAATAGGTGCCTCTTTTGTAGTTATCTATCTTGTCCTGCAGTCTTTTGTTATCGTTT
>CADALS010000192.1 GCA_902788795.1 uncultured Eubacteriales bacterium
GGAGCCGGTTTTATAACCAATGTGTGCTGGCACGCGCTCACAAAGATCGGCGTGCAGGTGGAAATAATGCCGGCGCTGGGCACTCACGAGGCCATGAGCGCAGAGCAGCTGGATAAGATGTTCGGGGACATCCCCCACGACGCCTTCCTGGTCCACGACTGGAGAAACGGCGTCATGAAGCTCGGAGAGATACCCGCGGAGTACATCAGCAGCATCACGGACGGTCTCTGGAAGGAGCCTGTAAGCGCTGAGATCAACTGCCTGGTGATGGATCCCAGCTACGACATGATAATCTCCCCGGGCCAGGTGGTGCCTCACGAGGTCATAGGCATGAGCAACCACGCCAAGAACCTTTTCGTAGGCGTGGGCGGCAGCGATATGATCAACAAGTCCCACATGATAGGGGCTGTGTACGGCATGGAGCGCATGATGGGCCGCGACCACACACCCGTCCGCAAGCTCTTCGACTACGGCATGGAGCACTTCCTTGCAGACAGGCCCATACTCTTTGCCCTGACTGTTACCACAGCGCCCAAGGGCGAGATCGTGACCCACGGCCTGTTTATAGGCGAGGGCCGCGAGTGCCTTACCAAAGCTGTGGAACTGGCGCAGGAAAAGAACATAGATTTCGTTGAGAAAAGCGTCAAAAAGTGCGTAGTCTACCTGGATCCGTCCGAGTTCAAGAGCACCTGGCTTGGAAACAAGGCCGTCTACCGCACCCGCATGATGATGGCAGACGAAGGCGAGCTTATCATCCTGGCTCCGGGCGTTGAGCGCTTCGGCGAGGACGCAGAGGTGGACAGGCTGATCCGCAAGTATGGCTACCGTGGCAGGCTCCACACACTGGAAGAGTTCGAAAAGCCGGAAAATCAGGACCTCAGGGACAACATGGGCGCAGCGGCGCACATGATACACGGCGCTTCTGACGGACGCTTTACCATAACATACGCTGTTAAGAATATCAGCAAGGAAGAGATAGAGGGCGTTGGCTTTAAGGCTGCGGACTACGACGAGATGGCAGCCAAGTACGACCCTGCAAAGCTTTCCTACGGCTACAATACCGTGGACGGCGAGCAGATCTACTACATCCCCAACCCCGCCCTGGGCCTCTGGATAGCAAGAGATAGGTTTTAAATGATACTCAAGTCCATCTGCTGTTTTCAGCTCTAAGTCCTCGCACACGCCGCTGTTAGCCGGCTTATGGGGCTTTCGGCCTCGGCCGCGCGTCTGGCTCGCTCGAATCGCCTATGCGCTTCTCGTTTAGCGCTAAGGCTTGCCGTAAATGGCTGCGCCTTGCGCTCGGCCTCTATCCCCAAAGCCGGACATCGGCAGCTCCTGCGGAGAGCTTCAAACAGCAGATGAACTTGATATCGTTAATAAATGATGTAATCTATATAGGCAGCCGGTGGGGCTTCTCATGCGCTTTCGAAGCGCTTGCGTAGCGGTAGTCGAGACTCAATGACGGCGGAAAGAAGCCGACGGTAGGAGGCTTCGTCAGACGGAAGCTGAGGCTTAGCGTGAAGCCGCGCAGCGGGCTGAAGATAGCGCATGAGCCCCGGATCCGGCTGCAAAAATAGAATGATCACAATTAATTGAGGTATATCTGATGAGTTTTATGGATAAGGATTTTTTACTGAGCAGCGAGGCGGCTAAGGTGCTTTACCACGAGCACGCGGAGAAGATGCCGATCTACGACTTCCACAACCACCTGTCCCCAAAGGACATTGCTGAGCACAGGAAGTTCCACGATCTTACCGAGCTGTGGCTGGAGGGCGACCACTACAAGTGGAGAGCCATGAGGGCAAACGGCGTGGAAGAAAAATACGTCACCGGCGATGCCCCTGCCTACGAAAAGTTCCTCAAGTGGGCCGAGACCGTTCCAAAGCTTGCCGGCAGCCCCCTCTTCCACTGGACCCACCTGGAGCTGCAGAGATACTTCAACATAACAAAAGTTCTGTCACCTTCCACGGCTAAAGCCATCTGGGACCAGACAAAGCAGCTGATGGAAGGCCCCGGCTACGACACTGTAAGCCTTCTTGAAAAGATGAACGTTAAGGTCCTGTGCACCACGGACGACCCGGCGGACGACCTCTTCTGGCACAAAAAGATCCGCGAAGACAGCACTATACCCTTCAAGGTGCTGCCCTCCTTCAGGCCGGACAAGTACCTCTGGAACAATGTGCAGGCAGACGCCAGGCTGTGCCAGGCTGTAAAGGCCGGAAGCATCAACGCGGCCCTGGAAAAGTCCCTGGAGTACTTCTGCGAGAACGGCTGCAAGGGTTCGGACCACGGCTTTGAGGCCTTCCCCTACTACGACGAAGAGCCGGGATTCTCGGACCTCATCCACCTTCTGGGCGAGCTCTACGCAAAGCACGGAATAGTAATGCAGATGCACCTTGGACCGATAAGAAACAACGTGCCGAGCCTTATGGCAAACTACGGACCGGACGCAGGCGCAGACAGCGTAGGCGTAACGACAGACCCATTTGCTCTATCCCGCTTCCTCGGCGAGCTGGAGGAAAGAGACCTGCTGCCAAGGACCATACTCTACTGCCTGGACCCGGCGGACAACGCAAAACTGTGCACCATGGCCGGAAACTTTGCTCCAAAAGTGCAGTTCGGAGCCGCCTGGTGGTTCAACGACCACATCCGCGGCATAAGAAAACAGCTGGACGAGCTCATGGAGCAGGGCCAGCTGGCAGCATCCGTTGGAATGCTCACGGATTCCAGAAGCTTCACGTCCTTCCCGCGCCACGAATACTTCCGCAGGATACTCTGCGCAAGGCTCGGAGAGCTGGTCGAATCCGGGGAATATCCGAACGACACCCAGACCCTCGGCAAGATCGTAGAAGACATCTGCTATAACAACGCCAGAAACTTCTTTTAATTTCTTATGTAAAGGGTACCTTCCATTATGCGGCGGGCTGTCCTCTGAACAGCTACTGCTGAAACTGAAAGCCTGCCGCCCTCGTCCCTGATATCAGGGATCAGGGTCATAACTCCGCTGGGGTGCCCTATCCTTACAGTCTCAACGCGCGGTACGTTGAGGCTTTTTTCTATTATGCTGCCGTCCATGCGGCTCATGACTGCAATGGCATTCGCTGCAGTA
>CADALS010000193.1 GCA_902788795.1 uncultured Eubacteriales bacterium
CCGTTGGAGTTGTTGGAAAGTCCGCCGGTGGAGTTGAGGCCCTGTTCGGAGATCTGACGGATGAACTCAAGAACGTCCATCTGCTTGTCCTGCATTCCCTTGATTACAAGGAAGAGGGGGTCGAACCACATGTCTTCAGCTTCCATGCCAAGGCCGAGGCCTCTTTCAAGAAGCTCCATCATGTAGGTCATACGCTCTTCGTTGTCGGAAGGAACGCCGGCTTTGGAGCAAAGAGCAACGCAGATAGCGTCGTTAGCTGCAGCAAGGTCCAGATACTCTATACGATCTCCTGCGTCTGCAGAGTTGACGATCGGCTTGCCCTTGGAACGGTTGTAGACCTGGATACCAGCCTCGATAGCCTTCATGTTAGCAGTGTCGAGTGCAAGAGGTACGTTGTCGAAGTTCTCCTGGAGAAGCTTTACTGCCCAGGTCATGAGCTCCGGACCGTTGCCTTCAGCAGGACCGATGTTGACGTCAAGGTAAGTTGCGCCTGCGTCCAGCTGTTCCTTAGCCCTCTTGAGTATAGGTTCAGGATCCTTGGTGTCCATAGCCTTGCGGATGGAGGGGGAGATGCAGTGGATACGCTCTCCTATTGTGATGAATTTAGCCATTTTGATGCTCCCTTCAATTGAAATTATTATATGCTTCGCCGCGGACAGGTTGCCCGGTCCGCGGCAATATCAAACCTTACTTGAAGTTGTTCCTCAGGTAGTTGACCAGCTCGATAGCCTCAGTGGTACCGACGATGATCTCCCAGTCGGGAAGCTTGGCTTCGAGTTCTCCCTTGAGAACTGCTACCTTGCCCGGCAGGATGAGCTTTCTGCTCTTGATCTTGTCCTGTACTTCCTCGGTTATGAACTTAGCGATGCTGCCTGCGGAGAGCTTGCCTGCAGCCCATGCAGTAAGTACGGAGTATCCGCCTGCATCGGTGATCAGGAAGTTGATTGGAACTCCGCTGCGCTCGATCTCGCCGGAAACTACGAAGTAGGTGAGGGCGAAGTCTACTGTGATAGCGCAGGGGGAATCTTCTGTAGCTCCGTTCATCGGGTAGATTCCCGGGGATACGCGCATCGGCTTCTGAGGATCTGTGAATATGTTCTGTCTGAGTCCGCAAAGAGGAAGAGCAAGAGCATAGGTGAGTTCATCCAGAACGATTATTGAACCGTACTTGAGAACGAACATGGAAGCGTAAGCTGCCTGCAGGTGATAGTTGCCCTTTGCGAGAGCTGCAACGTTGACGATGGAAGGATATCCGCAGGTGCGGTCTCCGTCCTGGACTGCTCCGCGGCGCAGAAGAACTGCGTTAGCGAAGGTCTCCTTAGCGGTTGCTGCGGTAACATCTACAACGAGCTTCTTGTTTCCGAGCTTTTCGATAGCAGCAACTGTGTCGTAGATAGCGTCTATGTTTCCGCCGCAGACGCCCAGAACTACGTCAGCTTCCTTTGCGACAGCATTCATAGCTTCGTAGTTTTCCGGGGTGGCGCCGTTGAGGATGGGCTTCTTGTCCTTTACGAGGGCAACAGCTTCCTTGGCAACTTCTACATCCTTAACGTTGAGGATGAGTACCTGCTCAAGACCTGCTACCTTCTTTACGAGCTCTATGTAGGAATCCTTGCCGGAAGCCTCGTCGTAGTTTACGAAGAGCATCTCTGCGTACATACGCTCGCCGATACGGTCGTAGTCTACGTGCTTGATGCCTGCCAGAACAGCGTCTACCTTGGCAGCGTCCATGCAGTTGCAAACAGTTGCAGCGAAGGTGTTCCTGCTGACGAAGGTCTTCTCGTGGCGGAACATAACTGTTTCTCCGCCGAGCTTGTGGAGGGAGCTTCCTGTTCCGACCTCGATGGTCTTCATCGGAGGTGCTGTTGCCTCGGAGAGCTGATCCAGAACGTCCTGGCTCATGTGCGGGCATTTGGTGATGGGTACTGCGCCCTGAGCTACCTTCATGGAGAAGGCCATGCATGTCGGGGATCCGCAGTCCTTGCAGTTTGTTTTCGGTGTCAGTTTGAATATGTCAAGACCTTTAAGTGCCATGTCTTAGTACCTCCTTAGCAAAGTGAATCGATCATAGCGTAGATCGTTCTGATGGATTCCGGGTGCCTGAGGATAACGGCATCGCTTCCGGCAGCAAGGCAGGCAGCAGCGGTAACGACTTCCATGTCTACTCCGCGCTCTTCTCTTGCGCCCCATTCGGGCATGTCAGCTTCTTCTGCGATGGATTCCTTTACAGCCCAGGTCTCGGTGGAGACCGGAGTGATGACAGGCATCTGGAGCTGGGTATCGTTCTGGCCCAGCGCTGCTGCGCGTACGCGGTCCATGGTGGAGGCAACGTACTCATATCCGTAGCCGGCTGCTGCGGAACCGAGGTTCATTACCATGTTCTTGGCATTTACACCAAGCTGCATGAGCAGTACGTTGAGCTGCTTAGCAAGGTTGATGTCTACTGCGGACTCTGCGGAGACCTTCTGGCCGTAAGCAAGTCCTGCGGATGCGCCGATAGCCTTGTAGTCTTCTTCTCTGGCGCTCATTACTACGATGTTCTTTCCGGCAAGAGCCTCAGAGATCTTTGTGAAGAGCTCGGTGTCCTTGTCGATGTTCTTGCATCCCATAACAACGATGGGCTTGTCTATTGCTTCTGCTACTGCTTTTGCTTCAGCGATGCAGTCCTCGGTGGACTTGTTTGCGCCGAAGGGGTCTGCTGCTGCGAAGTGGAGGCAGATGAATGCGACTTCGTCCATAGCCGCAGCCTTCTTGGCTCTCTCAACAACGTCTGCAGTTCCGTAGAAGGCCTTGTAGCCTTCAGTCTCTTCTTCGTAACCCATGTCGCTGATCTCAGCGCCGATGATGGGCTTGTGCTTGGCTTCCGCGTCGAAAGAGTAGAACGGGAAGGTGTTTGCGCCGCCGAAGGTCACAGCCCTATCGCCTGTGCCTAAGGTCACTTCGTTGATCGCAGCTTTGAATGCGTGCGCTTTCTTTGTGAATGGCATTTTGATTTTCCTTTCTGTGTGATATTTTAAACTCTTAGCAGTTTTATAACTATCATGATCCTGCGGCGTTTTGAGCGGGCAGGGTAGAGACTTTGTCCTTTAAAGCTCAAGCGTATCAAG
>CADALS010000194.1 GCA_902788795.1 uncultured Eubacteriales bacterium
ACAACATGCGCGAAATACGAATTATTGTAGTGTATCACCTTGCCCAGCATGGGGTAGGCGGTTATTGCGTCATCTGTTCTTTCGTAAATGTCTACGGTATCCCGCCAGAAATCCATAAGATTGTTCTTGCTGAATACATTTATGGCATTTTGGTCGTGGTAGCCCTTATTGACGAGATTGACTGTAAGAGGGTCATCGCAGGTAAGGCCCTGTGTGTACGCAACAAGAGAAAACGCGGAATCAGATATAGTAATATAATTTCCTATAATGTCTTCCGACAGCGTCAGGATGTCCTGTATCGTCTTGTTCTTGATAAGATACTTGTCCATCTTCATGCACCATTCGAAGTACTTTTCGAATATAGACTGCACGTAGATGAAAAAATCCACCGCGTCCATATCTGTATCAAAGAGTATTACGTTCTGAAGCGCGGAGTTGTTCTTTGGCAGCCCTGTATCGATGACCGCGGCGATGCAGCATCCGGGATCTGCAGGAAGATTCTCCAAAAGAAGAGAGAGCCTGCATATTATAAGCCTGTCTTTAGGCATTTCGGCGGTGCCTGTGCTCAGAAGGCTGACTCCCTTGAACGATCTGTTTCTGTTTTTGATGTAGCAGACCGGGTTGCAGTCTGTAAGTTCATCCAAAAGGATATTCAAACTCAGTTCCATAATAATTCCACTCCTATTACATATAGCTTATGATAAAACTGTGGCTTTTACAAGGGTTTTTTGTAGGAATCTACAAAATAATAAAATATTGCACAGCAAAATGACAGCAATTATCTCAATTCAATATTTTTATAAAACGCCCGACTTTGTTCTTAAACTGACATCAAAATAAATATTTATTGTAGTTTTCTACAATGATTTTGAAAAGCGCATAAAGTATAATATTAAGTATAAAAGGGGAGTCGTATAAACTCCGCTTTTAGCCGGCCCAATGCGCTTTATGCAGTGGACGAGCAATGGCGCGGTAAACAGGTTCCGGCAGCACAGATCGTAATTCTAGGAAGGAGAAAAAAAATGATCGAAAGTGTAAAAGACATAGTCGTAAGAGGAAGACTTAAGCAGATCCAGCCCACCATCCAGGAAGCACTCGACGGCGGCGCATCCGCAGACGAGATCCTTGACAGCATGATGGCTGCAATGGACGAAGTAGGAACCAAGTTCCAGAACAACGAGATCTACGTTCCTGAAATGCTCGTATCCGCAAAGACCATGCAGCGCGGTGTTGCTGCTATCAAGCCGCTGCTCGCAGGCGATGCTGTAGGCAAGTACGGAAAGTACATCATCGGAACAGTTGCTGGCGACCTCCACGACATAGGCAAGAACCTCGTTGCTATCATGATCGAGGCAGCAGGCTTCGAAGTCATCGACCTTGGTATCGATGTTCCCGCAGAGAAGTTCGTAGAAGCTGTTAAGGCTAACCCGGACTGCAAGGTAGTAGGCGTTTCCGCTCTGCTCACCACCACAATGGAATCCATGAGAAACACCGTTAAGGCTCTCATCGATGCCGGCTGCAAGGACCAGGTAAAGATCATGGTCGGCGGCGCCCCCATCACCCAGGCATTCGCAGACGAGATCGGTGCAGACGCTTACACCACAGACGCAGCTTCCGCTGCAGCTAAGGCTAAGGAGCTTGCATCCCTCTAGTTTATAACAGTTGAATAAAGAGTAATTACGTAAAGGAGATCTACAATGAGCGTAAAGGATGTATTCGCAAAGAGAAGAGCATTTTCATTCGAAGTATTCCCTCCTAAGACGGATAAGGGAATGGAAAAACTCTGCGGTGAGGGTGGTGTTCTGGAAGACCTCTACACCATGAATCCCGATTACATTTCCTGCACTTACGGTGCGGGCGGCACTAACGTCGGCAAGAACCTCGAGGTACTTTCCAAGATCGCAAAAGATGGAAAGTGCACTCCTGTAACTCACTTCACCTGCATCGGAAATACCAAGGAAGGTATCAAGAAGCAGCTGTCTGACTATCTTGCAAACGGCATAGACCACATCCTCGCGCTCCGCGGAGATCTTCCTTTTGGTTGGACCGGAACAGGCGGAGATCTGCACTACGCAACAGAGCTCGTAAAGTTCATCAGAGATGAATTCGGCGATAAGTTCACTATCGCAGTTGCAGGCTCCCCCGAAGGTCATATGCAGTGCAGAAGCCTGCAATCCGATATCTCCTACCTCAGACAGAAGCAGGATAACGGCGCAGACTTCATCATGACTCAGCTCTGCTGGGATATGGATCAGTTCAAGTACTGGCTGGATGCTATCTACGATGCCGGAGTTACTATGCCTGTAGACGTAGGTATCATGCCTGTTCTGGATATGGGAGCTACCATCAACATGGCTCTTTCCAGAAACGGCTGCGTCATCCCCAGAGATCTTGCTGCACTAATCTCCAACCACTGGATCTTCCCGAATCCGTTCGCTCCGAACGAATCCGAAGAATCCATAGCAAAGAAGAAGGCAGACTTCAGAAAGTACGGTATCGAGTACACTGTTAAGCTCATCGACGAGTACAGAGCATGCGGCATCGACGGTATCCACCTCTATGCGCTCAACAAGTCCGATGCAGTCAAGGAGATCGCGGAGATCGCTCACCTTGTAGACGTTATCTAACGGAGGCTCATAATGGCAAAACTCGATCCTACCCAGTATAAGGACTGGCAGATAGCGGAGGCCGCTGAAAAAGAGCTTCCTCCTGTTGACTGGTTCAGAGAAAAAATGGGACTTCTCCCGGACGAGATCATTCCTTACGGAAAGACCCCGAAGCTTGATTTCATCAAGATCATGGAGCGCCTTAAGGACAAGCCGGACGGCAAGTTCATAGAAGTAACTGCTATCACTCCGACTCCTCTCGGAGAAGGTAAATCAACAACAAGCCTTGGCCTTATAGAAGGTCTCGGCGTTCTTGGAAAGAATGTCGGCGGCTGCTTAAGACAGCCTTCCGGCGGCCCCACCATGAACGTAAAGGGCACCGCTGCAGGCGGCGGAAACGCACTGCTCATCCCGATGACCGAGTTCTCCCTCGGACTCACCGGAGATAT
>CADALS010000195.1 GCA_902788795.1 uncultured Eubacteriales bacterium
TGAGGTTTTAAAGCGAGTCTCCTTGGGTCAATATCCACAGGCCTATACGAAAGAAGATTGGGCGGCTGTTGCAGAAACCGTTACACAGTTGTCTGTGGAGATGGATGGCGGGGAGTATAGCGCCCATATCTTCGATTTATATGCGAATTATATCGATTGGTCGGCGTCACTTTTTAACGGAAAGATTCCGGAGGAAAAAGTTGCTGCCATTACGGCTTTGTCGGAAGAGCTTAGAGGCAAAACGGAAGCCTTCTTGGATGGAATAATCGAGGAAGTCGCCTACACAGACGATTGCTTATGGCTCTGCTTGGAGGCGATGGTCAAGCTGTTGTCCTGCATGCTATATATTCCAAGGCTCGGTGAATATGCGGATCTGGCGCAGGCCGCAGCTATCTATGCCTTTGAATATGGCAGGCTAAAGCTCTATAAAAAAGAACGGGCTCTGTTGGAAGAGTATCTGCAGAATCAACGTGTTCTGGATGCTGAACTTCAGGAGAAGTTCGAGGCCTTTAAGGCAGAACTGCAAGAAGAAATGAATGAGTTTAACGGCTTCGTGGAGAATGCCTTTTCTTCGGACATCCGGACATCCATGCAGGGTTCCATTGCTTTGGCAAGAACTGCCGGGGTCCGAGAAGAAGAGATCTTAAAGACGCTCGAGGATGCTGATGACTTCTTTATGTGAAGTCAGGGCGATTTCGTCCTTAGAAAAGAAACTACTCATAGGCCAATAGGTTGATAAGCCTTGCTAATTGGCAGATTCTGTGATATATAATAGACACGAGGTAACAGTCTGTTACAACAGACAACCGCTGGTCGGATGGCGGTGATACCTCTACTTGACGCAGATTGATCAGCCACCAATCACTTGGTGGCTGATCTCATTTTCTGCGGCTGAAAATAGCCACAGCAACCCCGAATACCCCGCACAATACAAGTGTGTATTGAAACAAGTCTCCAAAGGTGACCATGAGGCTCACCTCCTTTCCTACATGCCTTGCGGCAAGATTCAAAGAGGCAGCACCACCCCAGCGGATGTCTGGAAAATATTGTAACATATTAATTGTGGGCGTGCAACCATAATATGTTAACGCTTTGCCTATAACTTTCTGTGCTATAATTATTGAGAGATAAGTATAGAAAGCCAGTTTATAATTAGTTGATCTTCAGGAACCTTAGTGGTTAGGAGCACAAAAATGAAAAATATGAAACGCATACTGTCCATATTCATAGCGTGCATACTGCTAATGAGCCCCCTCGCCGTATTTGCTGCTGATGGCTCGATGATCGTCATCATCACGAAAACAGGTGAATGTTATCATCTTGATGGATGCCGGACATTAAGAAGCCGTATTGAAGTAACACTCCAGGATGCAGTTAACCGTGGCTATCGGCCGTGCCAGGTATGTAATCCGCCTACTTTAAGTAGTTCTATCGACAGATCTGCCCCAGTAACGCCGACTACACCTTCTACCCCGGAACCTCAGGCTCCAGCATGGCAGCCTGCTGCGCCTGTAGAGGAAAAGCCTCTATTTACCGATTTGTCGACATCAGCGTACTATTACAAAGCTGTAGTTGATTTGTCAGACAGAGGTGTGATTGGTGGATATCCAGATGGTTCCTTTAAACCCAATCAAACGGTTTCTAGGACGCAATTGGCAGTTATGCTGGTGAACGCAAACAACGTAAGCTCTTTTGCAAGTGCCGGTTCTTCCTTTATTGATGTCCCCAAATCACATTGGGCATATTCCTTTATATCTGCAGCAGCAAATGCGGGATATTTGGGCGGATATCCAGATGGAAGCTTTAAGCCTGAAAAAGAAGTTTCCTATAACGAAGCTCTAACTATGATCGTCGCTTCTTTAGGCTATAAAATGTCCGATCTGCAAGGATCTTATCCGGATTGTTTTACAAATAAGGCTAAAGAGATCGGTATAATGAACACATGTAGCAAAACCGGCAATGGGCTCTTGACCAGAGCAGATGTATCTTGCTTTTTAAGCGATTCCTTCAACAGCCCTAGACGATAACCCCATTTTGAAATTTAAGCATTTTTATTCCGCACAAAAAGGCGCCACCGCGGCGTCTTTTTTATTACGCAAAAATTACAGCTCCCATAACGGGAAGCTCCGGCTCCCGGAAAGGAGGCTGTAAATGCCAAAAGATAAAAATGACCGATTAGACAGGACAGAAGGAGGCAAATCTCCTGCCAGACAGGACGGGTGCAGGAGGGCAGCAAAGTATAATTATTCTTGTATGGAAGATACGACGGTACAGGTAGTTGAAGGATTCGCAGAGCGAACCGCACTTTCAGGTGACCCACAATGCCATGGGTCACGGTAACCGCCCGCCACCCGCACCCCCCGCACTCAACTGCGGGGGTTTTCTGTGCTATAATCACATATATAGCGTTGCTGTTACGAAAGTACTGGCAGGGGTCAACTCACCTGAAATCGGAGGTTTTATGAAAGTACTGATGACGGGCTTCGAGCCCTTCGACGGAAACAGCTTTAACCCGTCCTGGGCGGCGGTCGAGGCGCTGCAGGCGCCGGAAGGCATAGAGCTTCGCAAGCTCCGCCTGCCTGTTGTATATCAGAAGGCGCCAGCGCTTCTGGTCGAAGAAATGCGCGGGTGGGTGCCGGATGCGGTCATCTGCGTCGGACTGGCGGACGGCCGCAGCGAGATCACGCCGGAGCGTGTGGCGGTCAACGCCATGGACGAGACGATCCCCGACAACGAGGGCGCGTTTCCCCACGGTGACCCGATCGATCCCGACGGCCCTGCCGCCTACATGACGCGGCTGCCGATCCATACCATAACCCAGCGGCTCCGGGAAGCCGGCATCCCCGCGAAGATCTCCAACACCGCCGGCGTATATGTCTGCAACAATCTGATGTATGGCCTGCTGCGTGCAATCGCGGAAGAACCCCTGTTCCGGGACGTAAAAGGCGGCTTTATCCACGTGCCTGCGACGAAGGAGATGGACCCGGCGGAAGGCGTGCCGGT
>CADALS010000196.1 GCA_902788795.1 uncultured Eubacteriales bacterium
CACTTATAGACCACATGCCGCCTTCTTTGGACGAGGCAGGCACTTACGAGAGCCTTGCGGTAATAGACGAGGCTCTTAAGGAGTACACCCAGGCAAAGACCATGCGCCCGGCCCAGCTTGCAATGGCAGCGGAGCGCGTGTTCGATCTTGCGGAAAAGGCGGAACTGACCACGGACCTTGGGATAAGCCGCGAGGACTTTGAAAAAGACAGCGCAGCCGTTATTGACCGCATTCACGTCTGGATGGGAGACATAAAGTTCTCGGCTGTAAAAGACGGCCTGCACATATTTGGGCAGGTGCCGGAAGGACAGCTCTACAGCAACATGCTGAGGATGCTGGTGAGGGTCCGCAACGGCAACATTCCGTCCCTTACGGACAGCGTTTTAAAAGCCATGGGCTATGACGCCTCGGCAGTAAAGGACGCTCCGCAAAAGCTTTTTGACGGCAAGAGCGGCCTTATGCTTATGGACGATGCCGTGGATGCATCAAGGCGCATAATGGAAAGGCTTGCGGAGGCCGGTTACAGCAAGGACGCAGTAGACGCAGCCGTGGACGCGGAGGATTTCCCCGCATCCGCAGCAGACCTTAAGACCGTGCTGCGCTTTACCTGCACCACTGTAAAGGAAAAGCTGGACAGGACCACAGAGGAGATGGACAGCATGCTTACAGGCCTTGCAGGAGGCTTCGTGGAGCCTGCGGCAGGAACTTTTACGCAATAGACCCGTCGCAGATACCTTCCCGCGCGGCATTTGCCATGGGAAAGATACTTGCGGACCAGATGATAGCAAAATACAAGGAAGGCAAGGACGGCTGGCCGGAGAGCACCGCGATGGTGGTGTGGGCCGGCAACACCGTAAAGACTTGCGGAGAAGACTTTGTGGAGTGCCTGTACCTTATGGGAATGCGCCCCGTGTACCTTGGGTCCTCCCCAACGGTGCTTGGCGTGGAGCCCGTGCCCCTGGAAGAGCTCGGAAGGCCTCGCCTGGACGTGAGCCTCAGGATCTCCGGCCTTTTCCGCGACATGTTCCCGGGGCTCATAAGGCTTATGGACCAGGCAGTAGCCAAGGCCGCTGCCCTGGACGAGCCGGAAAACATGAACTATATAAAAAAGCACATCAGGGAAGACTCGGAAAAGCTTATAGCAGAGGGCATGCCGGCCCAGCAGGCCCTGGACGAGTCCTACCCAAGGGTGTTCGGCTGCGCTCCGGGCTGCTACGGCACAGGCGTTGCCAAGCTTATAGACAGCAAGCAGTGGCAGGACTTTAAGGACATAGCCAAGGTCTTCGAGACCTGGTCCAACTACACCTACACATCCAAGGAACACGGCGTCAGCCACCCCAAAGCCTTCAGGCAGAGGATGTCCAAGGTGGAGGTCACCATCAAAAACGAGAGCCAGGCCGAGTACGACATGCTGGACAGCGACGATTTTTACGGCTACCACGGAGGCCTTGCCGCCTACGTAAGGGATGCCTCAGGAAGCAAGCCTCTGTCCATAACAGGCCACACGGACGATCCGGACAGGCCGGTAAGCCGCGATATAAACCGCGAAGTCGCAAGGATAGTAAGGAGCCGCCTGCTGAACCCCAAGTGGACGGAGGGCCTTATGAGGCACGGCTTTAAAGGCGCCCAGGAGATAGCCTGCGCCGTGGACCACTTCTTTGGCTGGGACGCCACCGCAGGCACCGCGGAGGACTGGATGTACAAAGCCATGGCGGAGCGCTACATGTTCGATGACCGCATACGCGAATGGATGAACAGCGTAAACAAGTGGTCCGTGCTATCCGTAAGCGAAAGGCTGCTTGAAGCCAGCCGCAGAGGCATGTGGAACGCAGACGAGGAAACGCTCAGAAAGCTGGAGCGCATATACATGAACGCGGAAGGAAACATAGAGGAGGCAATGTCTTGATAGAGATCAAAGATATAGTAAAGCGCTATCCAAAAGCTAAGGTCAACGCTCTGGACCACGTGGACCTTACCATAGAGTCCGGGGAATTCTTCGGGCTTCTTGGCCCAAACGGAGCAGGTAAGACCACCCTTATAAACCTTCTGGCAACGCTGCTCTACCCAACGGAAGGGTCCATCTACATAGACGGAGAACTGCTGCAAAGAAGCCGCAACGATATAAAGCGGAAGCTCTCCCTTATAACGCAGCACAACTCGCTTAGAAACGACATGACCTTAGACGAGATCATGGAGCTTCAGGGCAGGCTGTACTATATGAAGACGCCGGACATCAGGGCAAAAAGCGCGGAGCTTCTGGATTTCTGCGGCCTTACAGAGCACAGGAAAAAGACGGTAAGAAAGCTTTCCGGCGGCATGAAGCGCAAGCTCATGATCTGCAGGGCGCTGCTTACAGACCCGGAGATACTTATACTGGACGAGCCTACAGTAGGCCTTGATCCGTCCTCCAGGCGCCAGATCTGGGACCTTACAAGGGCCATAAACAGGCAGGGCAGGACAGTCATCCTTACCACTCACTACATGGACGAGGCCCAGCAGCTCTGCGGTCGCATAGCCATGATAGACAAAGGCCGCGTAGCAGGCCTGGACAGCCCGGAGAACTTCATAAAAAGGCTTGGAGAATACGCAGTGGACGCCTTCGAGGACGAACACACAGTAAGCAGCTTCTTTGCTACCCAGCAGGAGGCTATAGACTTTGCGTCCTCTGCATCCGGCAAGGTAGCCATGAGGTCTACCACCCTGGAAGACGTGTTCCTGAACGAAGTAGGAAGGGGGCTTACGGAAAAATGAGCACTTTCACAAAATACATGAAACCTATATCCACCGTCCTTTGGGAAAAGTGGGTGGAATTCAAATTCGAGTGGGTAAAGATAACCGCTTCCGGCCTCATAAGCCCGCTGCTCTACATGATAGCTCTCGGCTGGGGCCTTGGCTCTGCGCGCGCAGTTTCCGACCGCCCCTACATAGACTTCCTGGTGCCGGGCATCATAGCGCTCACCACCATGAACACCAGCTTCAACGCAGTAAGCTCTCCGCTTTGCATACAAAAGCAGTTCGAGCACTCGTTCGACCAGCTGGTCATCTCCCCAACGCCTATACCGTCCTACATAATAGGGCAGATGATAGGCGGAATGATAAGGGGCATGTACGCAGGCGTTCTTATCCTGCTGCTTTCGCTTCCTTTCGGGGCCAGCATGAAGATAAACGCGGCGTTCTTCCTTGTAATGATGCTCAACGGCCTGGCCTTTGCGGGCCTTGGCGTAACTGTAGCCATAATGGCTAAGCGCCACAGCGATGTTGCAAGGTTCACCACCTTTGCCATACTGCCCATGACCTTCCTCTGCAACACCTTCTTCCCCCTGGACCAGGTGCCTGCCATCATCAAAGCCCTTATCAGCATACTGCCCCTGACCCATGCCAGCGGGTGCCTTCGCGCTATAGCCTACGGGCAGAGCGCAAGCGTGCTCAGCATACTGATACTGGCAGCCTACGCGGCAGTGTTCATGATAATGGCTATGATAACCATGAGCAAGAGAGAGATGATATAGCCCGTCTATTGTCGGTTCCTACAAAAAGCAATCGCTAACTTCATAGATAAAATAGTTGATTTTGTCAAAAACAGTGCTATAATCATACTGTTTGAAATCGATACTTTGAGTGCTCCGCATTAAAAGGAGAGAA
>CADALS010000197.1 GCA_902788795.1 uncultured Eubacteriales bacterium
CAGGCACCGCTGTATCCATGCCCACCAGCTTTATGGAAAAAGGCATTGCAAGTATGGTGCCCGCAAAACCGGTGATGCCCTGTATGATATTCGCAAGGAGTATCACCAGGTAAAACAAAAGCTCGTTCATGGTCTAGTAGAACAGCTCCCTGTTTTCTCCGGTAACGCCGGGGCAGACGCCCTGCCTTATAAGAGGCTCCCTGTCCGGGTGAGCTATTACCCACTTGCCCCTCTGAAGAAGCAGCCTTGCTTCCTGCTCTCCTGCCATGTAAGCAACGTCTCTTGCGGTCTTTTCCGCGTCCGAAAGAGGGGTGTTTACGCCGCGCGGCAGAACGACTATGCCCTTAAAGCCTTCGTCGCAGACGCGCAGCGGGGATAGGTGCAGAGTGGTGCCGAACATCTCTATCGCGGCGCCCTTCTCCACATAGAAGACTTCCGCCTGGTCCACGCTATAGGAAAGGCCCGGGGTTATGTCCCAGCTGTGGCCAAGCACCAGCATGAAGTCCGTTACGGCTATGTTTATCTCCGCGGCCTTGTGGTATTCAAAGCCGTTGTAAGTAGTGTTGCGGCCGTTGCAGTAGCCTATCTGCACAGGCATATCGCCAAAGCAGACCTTCTGCAGCTCCGCAGCGCCCGGCAGGACTTCCATCTCCGGCACGAATGCAACGTAGATGTTGCCGTCCGCCGGGATGTCCGTGTGCTGCTCCATGTACTTTATCAGAGCGGAAAAGTCCTGGCCTTCCACGATGCGACCGTAGCTTTTGAAGGCTTCGTCGTGGATGCTGTGGATGGCCACCTTATTCTTTTTACCTAGTTCTTCGAGTTTACTCACCGCGTACCACCTTTATAGTTGCGCAGAAATCTTCCTTGCCGAGGCCCATCTCCAGGGCTTTGTCGTAGACGCGCACTGCGTTTTCCTCTCCGGGCATCTTTACGCCGCACTCTTCCGCCAGCTTAAGGCAGATGTGCACGTCTTTGTGCTCGTTCTCAACGGAGAATGCTGTGGTGTAGTCCTCCTTTGCAAGGACGTCCTTCTTGGAATCCAGGTACCAGTTTCCGGCTCCGCCGTAGGAGATGGCCTTAGCGTAGGTAAGGATATCTATTCCGTTGGCTGCAGCCAGGGTGCTCGTCTCGTTAACGCCGTTCTGGATCTGGGAAACAAGCGCGTTGTGGCAAATCTTCATGACAAGGCCCTTGCCGTTGTCTCCCAGCCTGATGATGTTCTCTCCCATGTAGGAAAGTATGGGCTTTGCGGCCTCGTAAGCGGCCTCAGATCCGCCCACGTAGATGCCGAGCTTTCCTGCTATTGCAGCGGGCTTGCTCTTAACTACAGGCGCGTCTATGAACTCCGCTCCGGTCTTCTTTACCATTTCGGAGATCTCTACGGAAACGCTGGGGTCTATAGTGCTCATGTCTATGCAGAGCTTGCCTGCCTTAAGTGCCGGGAGTATCTCTGTGTATACTGCCCTGGAGTGCTCCGATCTTGGCACCATGCTGATGAAAACGTCAGCGCTTTGCGCAACTTCCAGAGAGCTCTTGCAGGCAACGCCGCCAAGAGCTGCGAGCTTTTCGACCTTTTCCTTTACGAAATCGAAAACATAGACCTTATCATCGTGCTTTTTGATTATGTTCTCGCACATGGATTCGCCCATGATGCCGAGTCCTACAAATCCTATCTTCACCTTACGCCTCCGACTATTCCTTAGCAGTGTGATCCCATGCGTCCTGGAAGGTCTCCATGCCCTGCCTGGTGTAGGGGTGCTTTATGGAATCCTTGTAAACAGCAAGTCCTGCGGTGACTATGTCCGCGCCTGCAACTGCGCAGTCCACGAACTGCTTAGGAGTCCTTATAGCGGCGCAGATGATCTGGGTCTTGCCGTAGAAGCCGTAGTTCTTGTATATGGTTACTATGTCCTGGATGTACTGCCTGCAGTCCTCGCCGTTGGCTTCCTTCCAGCCTATGAACGGGGAAACGAAGAGGCTTCCGTTCTTTGCGGGAAGCAGTGCCTGAGCTGCGGAGAACACCAGTGTAACATTGGTCCTGATGCCTTCCTTCTCCAGCTGCCTTGCTGCTGCAATGCCTGCCTCGGTGCTGGGGATCTTTATAACGAAGTTCTCGGAGATAGCGGAGATCTTCCTTGCTGCTGCTACCATCTCGTCCTTGTCGTCCAGATGCGGGTCGATCTCAACGGATACGGGGAACTTGTCCTTGCCTTCCAGGCCTTCTTCCTTTACCCAGTCTGCAATGTCCTGGATAGCCTTAAGGAAAGGCTTGCCGGAATTCATAATGTGCTTGGGGTTGGTGGTAACACCGTCGATGCCGAATGTGCTGTAAGCTTCTTTGATCTCATCAAGCTTTGCGCTGTCTAAAAAGTATTTCATTTTACTCCTCCTTATTTATCGATGCCCTCAGCTATGGCTAGTATTTCTTTATAGCCTGGGCTGTCTTTTCTTACGAATACGGGCGGCTGGCCTATGGGGGCTTTTACCTCCACTGTTCCGCCGTAGTATTGCTGTCCTGTAAATATATTCACCCAGTTGTCTTTGGGCAGATAAACTGTTCTTGATACCGCGCCTTCCTTGAGCACCGGGGCCACCAGAAAATATTTGAGACAATGAAAGCGATCGCGGCGGAATCCGGATATGCCACGGCAATCTTTACCTTCGGCACGCCGCCCTCCGCCCTGGTCCAGGGCCAGCGCCGCCCGCAGATCAACACCAACGCGGAGCGCCGGGAGAGGCTGAAGCAGGAGGGGATCGACTACGTGGTGGAATACCCCTTCACGGAAAAGGTCCGCTCCCTCACCGGAGAGCTCTTTGTGCGGAAGGTCCTCATGGGCCAGATGAACATGCGCGCCATCGTGGCGGGACCGGACTGCGCCTTCGGAAAGGACAAGAGCGGGAACGCCGCGCTCCTCAGGAAGCTGGGTCCGGAGCTGGGGTTCAAGACCGTCATCATCGAGAAGGAGACCGACGGGAGCCGGGAGATCAGC
>CADALS010000198.1 GCA_902788795.1 uncultured Eubacteriales bacterium
TCCTTTTCATAGCTCTCCTTGTATACTGCGCCTATACAGCGATCAATTATGGATTTATGCTGCGGACCAACGCCCTGTTTATCTATCTGCTCCACAAGGGACATAATAAATTCAGACTTGACCACTACAGGGTTACTTTCTCCATATCCATCAACCATCTGCATAGCATTGAGCCTGTCCCTGCCACCAGCTGAGACCCTTATGATCGACACATCATCACCGCCGAGCGCTTTTGCAATCTTGCCATATTCCCCTTCAGGGTCGCATATAAGGATGTCATCATTGGAGTTCAAAATATAAAAGTTCACAAAGGTCTTAGCCATTACAGATTTTCCAGAGCCGGGAACACCCGTAATTATGGCTGACTGGTTCATTAGATTTCCTTTATCGCACAGGATGGGATTATGCGAAACCGCATTAACTCCAAGGAACAGGCCGCCCTTATCCATTATCTCCTGGACCTTAAATGGCATAAACACGGCTAAAGACTCCGTGGTAAGAGTCCTAAGTGAGCTAAGCTTCCTGTCACCAATAGGAAGTACTGTATTAAGTCCATCCAGCTGCTGATACCGCAAGGTTGCCATCTGATTGGTCCTGGACCTTGCTATGGAAAGCACCCTTTCAGTATCCTGATCAAGCTCCTCCTTACTGTCCGCAGTTATGACAAGCGTTATTATCCCAAACATCATCCGCTGGTCTCTTTCTACAAGATCGTTTAAAAACTCCTTGGTCTCACGCCTTTGAAGCTCCATATCATAAGGCAGGATAGCGCTGAAATTGTTGTTCTGGTTTTGCTTTCGCTGCCAGTTTGCCGCATTGGTCTCCACTCCAAGAAGCTTTGTCTGGACCATCCTGATAGCATCTTCCTTGGAAACAGGCAGGATGTCTATTGAAAGCATCATGTTCCTTTGGATATCCATGAGTTCCGATATAAAATCGTCCTTGATATAATTGGCATAATCCTTAAGGTACAATACCCTTGCGTATCTGCCGCCAAGCATCAAGTAGTCCGCGTGCTTTTCCATACTGTCCGGACAGATATAGTCCCTGAAATCATGACCAAGCTTTGCAAACCTTCGGATATCAAAGCTATAGTAGTTTTCCTCTCCTGCCCTGTAAAACCCATGCAGCACCCTCAGCCGCTCATTTGCGTCCAGCGGAATACATTTAGCGTCCAGCACCGCCAGCTTTTGGACGAGATCCGCTTCAGTTCTCTTAAAATATGCTCTAGCCTCCTCGATATTCCGCTTCCAGACAGAGACTGTAATATACTTATCCTGGACTATACCATTAGCGTCTTTAGCGCAAGCGGACACTATCTGGTTGTATTCTCTGCGGTATTTATCTTTATCATCACCTTTCATTTTCATAAGGACAGTCTCTTCAAAATCCGACTGCCGCATAAAATGATTGCTGATCGTGATCTTAGTTTCAGCCGCACTGTCCAGACCATTCAAAAGCTCGCTGTAGCCAAGGAACATTTTCTCTTTATCCTCACGGCTTGCCACAAGGTAGTTTATATCTGTGAACTTCCAGGTCTTTGAGTATTTCTTCTCTGCAAGAAAAATGCCATCCGGCCATATACGCTTTATGGGGATGACATCCTGGACTCTTCTTGGGACCTTATACCGCTCTCTATCCTTCTTGATCCTTTTCATTTCGTTTATACTCCTTAAGCGATGCGGCATCTAAGATGCCCCGGAAAGCCTCAAAATAGGCGTTTTTAGAAGCGAACGGCAGCACCTTAGGTTCCAATACCTCTGACCTAAAAAATGTCCATAAAAGCCGCTCCGCACTCATACCGTGATACCTTACAAAGCCCATCGCAGCAAATGGAGCTGCGCCCAGTATGCACAGCCAAGATACTGTCTCTGTACCAAGCGAAGATCTAAGAGTAAAGTATAAAAGCACCGCAACGCCTATAGCCAAGGCAGAAAAAACGAGCTGCCTTACAGACAGCCCGAAAAACACAGACTCGGAAAACTCCCGTATATCTTTATTTATCTTCACTTCCATATCTTAAGCATCCTCGCCTTCCCCCTCGTAGGTGATATACAAGATGCTTCTTTTGGGAATATATATATCTTGGCAGAAAAGATGTTTGGAACACTGATTACATGCTCAGCATTTGCTTTTACGAATCTGCTCATAAGTGTATATTCCCATGGAATATCTGTTTTATCCGCAAACTCAACTACTTTGCCAATGGTAAGATGCAGCTTATATTTCCTGTAGCTCATACTACTCTGTCCTCACCGCGCTCTTTCTGCCTGCTGTCCATGTCGAAAGCGACATCGAGCTTTCCTGCCTGCGCATCGAAATAAAGCACCCTGTTTCCAAGCTGTTCATCTTTTGCAACTTCAGTCCCATTGACAAAGCTGACCATTCCCGCCAGGTCTTTTGCGTTATGGATTCCGTCATCGGGACAAACAAGAAGTTCATGTACAGAGCTAGGCAGTATAAAGTAACTGCCATGAACCAGCTCTGCTATGCGGTCCTGGATCCCAGGATAATACAGCGCAGCAGCTCCATAATACTTGTCGCTGGTGGTCAGTACTAGTATTCCTTCAGCTAAGTGATCAGGTCCCTTTGACAGCAAGTCGTCCGGCTCTTTTCCTATTGCAGATGAGAACAGTTCATCCTCTATATGTGTCAGTCTTGCAGGGGCATGCTCTACAGAACCCTTTATTGCATCAAGTATGAGCCGGTGCTCATCATAGCCATACTTTTCTACCATATCTTTTCGAATGGCGACTGTTGCGCCATCAAAAAGAGTCTTTCCAAGATCCACATAGACTGTAAGCACGTAACCACATCCCACATCTACGCTAAATAAGTTGGAAAGCAGTTCACTGTTATTCTTTGCGTATATAAGCCTCACCCTCAGATCATTCTTTATTTTTCCATATTCAAGATCAGGAGCGCCGAAAGAAGGAACATTTTTGTTAATGTCGCTGTAGCTTTTCGCGATTGCCTTAAGTACCATATCCA
>CADALS010000199.1 GCA_902788795.1 uncultured Eubacteriales bacterium
CGGCGCTATTTTTGAATATGCAGTACCTGATATCGTTCCGGGAAGGAATAATAACTTTTATATCACCTTGCCTTCTGCCCATGCTGCCTATCTACGTTACGTACTTTGCGGGCGGCTCGGAGAAGGGCTCTGCGCGCACTCTCAAATGCGCGCTGGGTTTTGTGTGCGGTTTTACAGCGGTATTCCTTGCCATGGGCGTGCTTGCGGGCACGGTGGGGCGCTTTCTGGTATCCGGAAGGACCTGGCTGAACATAGTCTGCGGCGTGATCGTAATAGTTTTCGGCCTGGACTACATGGGAGTGTTTAAGCTCAACATTTTCAAAGGCCAGAGCCGCAGCGCGGATGTTTCGGACCTTGGATTCTTCTCCTCTATGGTCTTTGGCATGGTGTTTTCAATAGGCTGGACGCCCTGCGTTGGGGCTTTCCTGGGCTCTGCGCTGCTGCTCGCATCCCAGCAGGAGACCATGCTTAAGGGCGCGGTTCTGCTGCTCTGCTATTCCGCGGGGCTCGGCATCCCGTTTATAATAAGCTCGCTGCTGATAGACAGGCTGAAGGGCGTCTTTGATGCCATTAAAAAGCACTACAAGGCCATAAACATGGTCTGCGGTGTTTTCCTTGTGATAGTAGGCGTCCTGATGGCAAGCGGCCTTTTGGGCAGGTTCTTAAGCACGCTTTTGTGAGGTCTTTATGGGTAAGAAAAAACTCCTGATAATACTTGCGGCCCTGGTGATAGTCCTGGGCGGCGCGTACATACTGTACAGCAAGCTCTCAAAGGACTATGCTCCGGAGCAGATAGACGGCGGCAATACCGTTCCTTCCGAAAGCGGCTCTTCCGAAGGCGAAGCTCAGGGCTATTCAGCTGCCCCTGATTTTACCGTGTATGACGCTGACGGCAAGGCTGTAAAGCTGTCGGATCTTAAGGGAAAGCCAGTCATCTTCAACTTCTGGGCGAGCTGGTGCGGGCCATGCAAGTCAGAGATGCCGGAATTCGAAGCCGCATACAAGCAGTACGGGGATCAGATACAGTTCATGATGATAAACCTTACCTACGGAAGCGAAACAAGGTCCGCTGCAGACAGTTTTGTCAGCTCCTCCGGCTACACCTTCCCCGTGTATTACGATACAGACGGCGGAGCCTCCGGAACCTACGGAGTGTCGGCCATCCCAACTACATACTTCGTGAACGCCAAAGGGGAGCTCATAGCTAGGGGCGTAGGCGCTCTGGACGGAGCATCGCTTAAGCAGGGCATAGAGATGATTATTCCTTGACAAGTGCCCAAACTGTAGTAAAATGAATGCATAGAGTATTTTTCGGCTCTGTTTTGGCAGGGCCGTTTTTTATAAAAGGAGCAATATTATGTTTAAGATCCCAGACAATGTTTCGCAGTTCGACAACGTCTACGACGTCCTTAAGGAGCGTGGTTTCATAGAGCAGACCACAGATGATGAAGGCATCAGAGAGCTCCTGGGCCGCGAAAAGGTCAAGTTCTATATAGGTTTTGACGCCACAGCAGACTGCCTGCATGTAGGCCACTTTATGCAGGTCATAATCATGATGTACATGCAGAAGTACGGCCACACCCCGGTAGTACTTATCGGCGGCGGCACCACCATGCTGGGAGACCCCTCCGGCAGAACAGACGCGCGCCCCATGATGACTGTCGAGCAGATAGACGAGAACGGCAGAAAGTTCAAGAAGCTCTTCGACCGCTTCCTGGAGTTCGATGAGGACTGGAAGCACATCCAGGGCGAGGGCGTTCTGGGCAAGGGCGGAGAGAACAAGACTCCTGAGCCCGGCAAGGCTATCTGCGTAAACAACGCGGACTGGCTGCGCAACCTCAACTACCTTGAATTCATAAGGGATATAGGCAGCAAGTTCTCCGTAAACGAGATGCTGCGCGCAGAGTGCTTCAAGCAGCGCATGGAGAAGGGCCTTTCCTTCCTCGAATTCAACTACATGCTGCTGCAGGGCTACGATTTCTACGTTCAGGCCCGCGATTACGACTGCAAGATAGAGTTCGGCGGAAACGACCAGTGGTCCAACATCCTTGCCGGAAGGGACCTTGCAAGAAGGCTTCTTGGCAAGGACGATTACTACGGCATGACCTTTGCTCTTCTTACCAAGTCCGACGGCACCAAGATGGGCAAGAGCCAGAAGGGCGCTCTGTGGCTGGATGCCGCAAAGTGCAGCCCCTACGATTTCTACCAGTACTGGAGGAACGTGGACGATGCAGACGTAGAAAAGTGCCTGCGCATGCTCACCTTCCTGCCTATGGACGAGGTCAGGAGGCTCGGCGCTCTTAAGGACCAGGAGATAAACCACGCCAAGGAAGTCCTGGCATTCGAAGTTACCAAGCTGGTCCACGGAGAGGAAGAAGCTGCAAAGGCTCAGGAAGCTGCAAGGGCAGCATTCGGCGGCGGCGCAGGTTCCGCAGACATCCCCACCAAGCAGGTAGCTATACCGGCTGAGGGCATAGGCGTCGTAGCTCTTATAAAGCAGGCGGGCCTTGTTCCGTCCAACGGCGAGGGCTTCCGCACCATAGAGCAGGGCGGCCTCACCATGAACGGCGAAAAGGTAACAGACCCCAAGATGACTATCACCCCGGATATGGTAGGAGACGGCATAGTGTTCAAGAAGGGCAAGAAGACCTTCCTTAAAGTTACTCTCTAGTTTTACACGGCCCGGACTTTTCCGGGCCTTTTTTGGAGGCTGCTATGAACAACACAGACAAGCGCTGGCACCGCAAGTGGGATCTGGACATGACTGCAGAAGAGGTGCAGGCGGTAGTAGATGCCGCAGACCTCAGCACGGCCAACTACAACACCACCATGCGCGGTCCCTATACTCCGGAGGATTCGGACGCCCTTACAGGCTGCGTGCTCACATTCAAGGACGAGGAACACATACTGGAATGGACCTTCCTGGAAAA
>CADALS010000200.1 GCA_902788795.1 uncultured Eubacteriales bacterium
CCTCGTTGAAAGGCCAGAGGTCTTCTATGGATCCGCCGCCTCTTCCGACTATCAGAAGATCCAGCTGCGGGTACTTTTCGTTGAGCGTCTTAATACCATCGCATATGGTAGGCGCAGCGTTTTCCCCTTGGACCAATGCCGGATATATTATTATATCACAAAGTGGGTATCTGCGCTTTATAGTAGTTATAATATCCCTTACTGCAGCTCCGGTAGGAGAAGTTACTACGCCGATCTTTTTGGGGAAAGGCGGAAGCTGCCTTTTGTGGGCAGGATCGAACAGGCCTTCTGCAGAAAGCTTGGCTTTCAGCTTTTCGAAAGCTGCAGCCAGAGCGCCCTCTCCTTCCAGCTGTATATCTGTAACGTTTACAGAGTAATATCCGCCGGGCTCGTAGACGTTTATTACACCGTAAATGATAACTTCCATGCCCTGGTCTACTTCGTAGCGGAGCCTTGCCACTCTTGCTGCATGCAAAAAGCACCTGATCTTGCTGGATTCGTCCTTAAGATCGAAATACCAGTGACCGCTGGAATGCTTTTTGAGGCCGGATATCTCGCCTTTTACGCAGACGCTTGAGAGAAGCGGGTCTGTCTGGAGTATCCTGCTTATATACCTGTTAAGTTGTGAAACACTTATAGCTTTAACTGCCATAGCATCTCCTTGCGTAAAGAGCCTCGCCGAACGCGTTGTCAGAGCAGAGGTCTTTCCTTCCGAACACGTAACCTTTGCCTTTACAGTAGTTCCTGAGGAAATTGCTGCATGCTACACCGCCGCTAACCAGCACCTGATCCGCAGCGTATTCTTTCTTTGCGGATTCGCAGATCTTTACGAAGCTTTCCGAAATGCGCTGCATAAGGAAGTAGCACAGCGCCTGAGGCGGATAGTCTTTTTCAGCCGATTTGAGCCTTGTTTCCAGCCCGGACAAGTTCAGATACGTTTTGTCAGTAAAAACGCGGCAGAGAGGGTCACAGAGGCCTTCAGGGGCATACGAACATGCCATATCGTCTACAGCGCGGCCGGCCGGAAAGCTCAAGCCCAGGTCCACGCCTGTGCGGTCTATTATCTGGCCGTAGGATATGTCCTTGGTGCCGCCTATCTTCCTGTACTGACCGTCTCCGGAAAGAACAAGTTCCAGTGTGCCGCCGGAAAGATGCGCGCATATCACCGGCCTGGAGAAGTCTGTTTCGCTTTCGTAGGAAGCAGCAAGAAAATGGCCTTCCTGGTGAGAAAGCTCAAAAAACTGCGCTCCGAGAGCTGCCGCAAGCGTTTTCCCCAAATTGGTGCCTGCTGTAAAAACAGGCATGTAGGAACCCTCCACGGGGCGCGGCCTGTTTCCTGCGCAGACAGCTGCTATATCTTTGCCGTATTCGCTCAGCAAAGGCTCCAAAAGCACAGGGAGCGCGTTCCAGTGCTGAAACAAAGCGTCGGACTGCCTTAGTCCTTTTTCGCCTTGTTTTACCTCCAGCAGCTTTCTGGAATTAGCCACCATGGTGCCGTCTGCCGCAACAATAGCCGCGGACGTAGTGTAATTGCTTGTATCTATTCCAAGAAACAAAGGAGAAGGACTCATTTATCCTCCTCTTTTGCTTTGCTCCTTATTATCCTGCCGAGTATCCCGTTTACGAAGCTTGCTGATCCGTCCGTGCCAAAGCTTTTGGCCAGTTCTACTGCCTCGTTTATGGATACCGCCGGCGGAATGCTGCCGTCTTTTAAGTACAGCATCTCTGCCACAGCCAGGCGGAGCACGGAAAGGTCTACTTTAGCAAGCCTGTCCAGCTTCCATCCTTTGCTGTAGGATTCGATCAGATCGTCTATATCGTTGTTGTTGTTTATGTATGCGTTGAAAGCGGCTTCAAAGTATTTGACGTCGCTGCCATCTTCAAGGAATCTTTCCATAAAGCTCTTTCTTGCTTCATCGGAGAAATCCCCCTGGACCTCCATCTGATAAAGCATCTGCATAAGAGCTTCTCTTGTTTTTCTGCGTTTGTCTGTATTAGCCGGCATTAACGAAATCTACCCCTTCTATGTGTATGTTGATATGAAGATCCTCCGGAGCATTATCAGGAGAAAGAGCTTCTTTTACCCTTTCCTGAATGTTCCAGGAGACTTCCGGTATATTGCTTCCGTAAAGCACGTTGACATAGATCTCTATGTCTGTATTGCCAAACAGGCTGGTTAAAAGAACGCCCCTTGTTATGGGCTGTTTTTCCACCAGTCTTGATACTCCCGGAGTTCCCAGCACTGCCTGTTCTATAATCGTCTGGGTATCCGTCTGAGCCTTGTTTTTCTGTTCCTGATTTGCCATGTCAAATAAGAACTAAGGCGAGCAGCTCAAAAAGAGCTGTTCGCCGTAAGTTTTGGATGGTCTGTATTACTTGGATCTTCCGAGGTATTCGCCAGTTCTTGTATCGATCTGGATCTTCTCTCCGGTCTCGATGAAGATAGGAACCTGGATGACTGCGCCGGTCTCAACTGTTGCTGCTTTGGTAACGTTGGTAGCGGTGTTGCCCTTAACGCCCGGCTCGGTATCGATGACTTCAAGGTCTACGAAGTTAGGAGCTTCAACTGTGAAAGCGCTTCCCTGGTAGAACTTTACGGTTACTTCGTCGTTCTCTTTGATGTACTTGATAGCATCTTCAACAAGATCGTAGGAAAGAGGTACCTGGTCGTAGTTTTCCGGGTCCATGAAGTAGTAGAGCTCTCCGTCATTGTAGAGATACTGCATTTTTTTGGTCTCGATGTGAGCCTGCTCGAACTTGTCGCTGGGGTTGAAAGCTTCTTCTCTTGTTGCTCCGGTAAGGATGTTTCTGTACTTGGTCCTTACGAAGGCTGCGCCCTTGCCCGGCTTAACGTGCTGGAAATCCAGGACTACATGAGGTTCTCCGTTGATGTCGAAAGTCATGCCT
>CADALS010000201.1:0-2905 GCA_902788795.1 uncultured Eubacteriales bacterium
TGTAGAAGAACAGCACTATGTAGCCCATAAAGAACAGGGTGTTGAGCAGCGGTGCGGACAGAGCTCCTACAAAGTAGCTCCAGGTCTTTTCGTCCTTATCCAGCTTGACTACAGCCTTAAAGACGTACGCGCACGCAACGCCCATCAGTATGCGCATGCCCACGCACAGTATTACGGTGCTGACCGGAGACTCCTGGAAGAAGAAGTGGGTCATTGCGGACTTTCCTGTTATAGCGTCGTAGAGGCTTGCTACTCCGAATACCGCGCCGAGTATTGCGCCGGCTGCGGGTCCGACCAGCATTGCGCCTATCGCTATCGGAAGGGTCAGGAAGCTCATTACGAGCGGTCCTACTGGTACGCTGCCGAGGCCTAATGCCCTCATTACGAGCTCTATAGCTATGAGCAGCGCGATCTGTGCAAGGGTCTTGGTGTCCATACCCTTTCTTGTGGTGTTTTCCATTATTTAATTCCTCCTTATTACCTCTCCCCTTGCGGGGATGCTGTATAAATCATAAACATTATAAATTAAAAACCGTTGATGTCAACGGTTTTTTAAGGCGAAATAAGGGGCTTTATTCTGTAATATTTGCATAATACTTATGCACAAAGCCGCGGTGCCGTGCCGCGCTGCACTACCAGCCGAGGGTCACGCTGCCGGAGGACGCGTTGGGGCAGCAGACGAAGCTGTGGCCTACCATAAGCGTGAGCGGGCTGCCGTCGGCTGCCTTGTAGAGCTGAAGTCCGCCGTCATCCGTGCGGCTCCAGGTGATGTCAATGATCTTGCCTTCGCAGGCGTACTTGCCGCTGCCGCCGCTCATATCCGCAAGAAGGGTAACAGAGCCGGGGTATTCGTGCCAGTACTTGGTGAAGAGCATAAGGACGTTCTTAACGTAGAGGTTCTGGTTGGTGTTGCCGTCTATCATGTCCTGGTCGTATTCGTGGACCATGTATTTTTTAAGCTCGGGGTCGTACCTGAACTTGGTGTGCTTTACGGGGTTCATGCCTACATTTATCTCCGGGGCGTCGTCGCCGTAGGAGCTCTGGCACTCTATGCCGAAGCGGAGGCTGCAGCTGTAGCCGTCGTTGTGGGCGGTGCGCATGCTTGGGACGGATTCAAAGTAGCCGTGGATAAGACTGCCTGTAGTGAACAGCGTGTGCTCCCAGGCGTAGCCTGCGTCCAGCCTGGACTGCTCCCTGTAGAAGGTTGGAAGGCCGGCCACAAGGGCGTTGATGTTCGTGACGCCTCTGTTGATTATGTTGCGGTTTGCGGTCTCGCTGCCGCCTGCGCGCACCAGGATGGCGTCCAGGGCAATGACCCAGTCGAGGTAGTAGGGCCTTGCGCTTCTGATGCTGCCCACGCGGGTGTCGTCGTTGGGCAGGTCCTGGTAGACGGTGAGGAACCTGGTGATGTTGCCTTCGGCGTTCATCTCAAAGACTATCTCCGCGTTGGAGATGCCGTGCTGCGGGGTGCCGGCATATATGTTGTTGTTCATGAAGCCCACGGGACGGACCATCGAAAGATCCCTGTCGGAGACCTCTCCGGACAGCGGGTTGATGAATTTGTCCCCGGGGAAGGGTTTGTCGCTGTCTATGCTGTCAGTCTTGTTGGTCTTGCTGAGCACGATATCGTTCATTGGGCGGTAGGCTGTGTTGCCGATGTTTCCGCCGCAGCTGCTGAGGCCCAGCAGCATTGCAAGCGCCAGTATCAGAGCGATGGTCTTCTTCATGGTTCCCTCCAAATGTAAGGTAGTTTAATTAAATAATTATACCATATTATAAAAAACTGGCAAGCGCATCAGGGGCGCATCAGGGGGACGGTTCTTTCGATGCAATGAAACGCCCTGGCTGTGCAGCACTCGGGGACGGTTCTCAGGTGCCAACTTCACAAAACAACACAGGGGACGGTTCTCTATGATAATTATGAAGTTGGCACCAAAGAACCGTCCCCGAAGTGCGATCCCGGGCGTTTCATCGGCACCGGAAGAACCGTCCCCCTGATGCGTGCACCGGAAGAACCGTCCCCTATGTTATGAATGATGCAGAAAATTGTTTAGAAAATTATATAAATTGCTTGACAAGTTTAATAAAAGTGGTAGACTTAAACTGAAATAAGGGAAAGGAGCACAGACTGATGGGAAAGAGTTTATACAGCCTCATGCTTATGGATGAGGTGGTAGAGGAAATAGATAAGCTTGCGCTGCGTCTGGGCACCAACAGGTCCAACCTGGTAAACCAGATCCTGGCTGAGCACGTATCGGTCAGCACGCCGGAAAAGCAGATAGACAGCATATTCCGCCAGATGGAAGAGCTCATAAGCCGCAGCACGGATCTTGTGCCTCTGGTAACGCCAAACCAGCTGAGCATGTCGGTAAAAAGCAGTCTCAAGTATAAGTACAAACCAACGGTGCGCTACACCGTGCAGCTCTACAGGACGCCGGAAGACGCCGTAGGGGAGCTCACGGTCAACTTCCGCAGCCAGAGCACGGGCCTGCTCAACGGCATAGCGCGCTTCTTCATGCTCTGGAAACAGCTGGAGGACTACTACCTGCAGGGCATATTCGAGCCCGGCACCATACGCTACCAGCTGTCTGAATCGCGCTTCGTAAGGACCATAGCGGTCCCGAAAGGCCGCACATACAGCGCGGAGGACCTAAGCAAGGGCATCTCGGACTACGTTACATTCTTTGATAAAGCCATGAAGCACTACCTCGCAGGCATGCTTACCGAGCGCGATCTCGAGCTGCAGTATTCAAGATACTTGAACAGCAACAATTACTTGATATAGGGGGATGGAGAGTATGAACATGAACATGTATCCGCAGGATCAGGATAACAGAAAGCCTCTGGAAAAGTACGGTTTCGATCTGGTGGAACGGGCCAGGGAGCAGAAGCTGGATCCGGTGAT
>CADALS010000201.1:2956-5402 GCA_902788795.1 uncultured Eubacteriales bacterium
CAAGAAAAACTAAAAACAACCCGGTCTTGATAGGCGAGCCGGGCGTAGGAAAAACAGCCATCGTGGAGGGCCTGGCGCAGCGCATACTGCGCGGAGACGTGCCTGAAGGCCTCAAAAACAAAACAGTGTATTCCCTGGACATGGGCGCCCTGATAGCAGGCGCAATGTTCCGCGGAGAGTTCGAGGAGAGGCTCAAGTCCGTGCTGCAGGAGGTAAAGGACAGCGAGGGCAAGATAATCCTCTTCATCGATGAGCTGCACACCATAGTCGGGGCCGGAAAGGCAGACGGCGCAATGGATGCCGGCAACATCCTGAAGCCAATGCTGGCCCGCGGAGAGCTGCACTGCATAGGCGCCACCACTCTCAACGAGTACCGCAACTACATTGAAAAGGACAAGGCTCTTGAGCGAAGGTTCCAGCCGGTCCTGGTGGGCGAACCTACCGTTGAGGACGCCATATCGATACTGCGTGGCCTTAAGGAGCGCTACGAGATCTACCACGGCGTGTCCATCCACGACAGCGCGCTGGTCGCAGCCGCAACGCTTTCCGACCGTTACATAAGCGACCGTTTCCTGCCGGACAAGGCAATAGACCTTGTGGACGAGGCCTGCGCCTCAATCCGTACGGAGATGGACTCCATGCCTACCGAAATGGACCAGCTCCGCCGCCGCATAATGCAGCTGGAGATAGAGGAAATGGCTCTCAAAAAGGAGAAGGACAACCTCTCCAAGGAGCGCCTTGAAAAGATAAGAGAGGAGCTGGAGGGCCTCCGCAAGCAGTTCGAGGAGCTGCGCGCCCGCTGGGACGAGGAAAAAGGCGCCGCAGAGCGCATCAAGGAAGCCAAGGCGGACATAGAAAGGGTCACCGGGCAGATAGAAGAAGCCCAGCGCCGCTACGACTACGAAACAGCCTCAAAGCTTCAGTATTCAACGCTTCCCGGCCTTGAGAAAAAGCTGTCGGACCTTCAGAAGGCCGCAGAAGGCAAGGGCGGTGCGGACAGGTTGCTGCGCGATACCGTAACAGAAGAAGAGATCGCGGAGATAGTGGCCCGTTGGACAGGCATCCCTGTATCCAAGCTTATGGAAGGCGAAAGGGAGAAGCTCCTGCACCTGGAGGACATACTCCACAAGAGAGTCATAGGTCAGGACGCTGCGGTCAAGTCCGTGGCAGAGGCCATCCTGAGGTCCAGGGCAGGCATAGCAGACCCCAACAGGCCGATCGGCTCCTTCCTCTTCCTGGGCCCCACAGGCGTAGGCAAGACGGAGCTCGCAAAAGCACTGGCCGAAGCCCTCTTCGACGACGAAAAGAACATCGTCAGGATAGATATGTCCGAGTATATGGAGAAGTTCTCAGTCTCCAGGCTGATAGGAGCGCCCCCGGGGTACGTGGGCTACGACGAGGGCGGCCAGCTTACTGAGGCTGTGCGCAGAAGGCCTTACAGTGTAGTGCTCTTCGATGAGGTCGAAAAGGCGCACCCGGAGGTCTTCAACGTGCTGCTTCAGGTGCTGGATGACGGCCGCATAACGGACTCTCAGGGCCGCACCGTGGACTTCAAGAACACGATAATAATCCTTACCAGCAACCTTGGATCGCAGTTCCTGCTGGACGGCATAGACGCAAATGGCAACATCAGCAAGGCCGCACAGGATCAGGTAAACGCGCTGCTGCGCCAGAGCTTCAGGCCGGAGTTCCTCAACAGGCTGGACGAGATCGTAATGTACAAGCCGCTCACCAAGGACGATGTGACAAAGATCGCGGATCTGCAGCTGGCAGGCTTGGACAAGAGGCTTGCAGACAAGGGCCTTGGCGTGATAGTCACCCAGGAGGCAAAGCAGTTCATAATAGACAGCAGCTACGACCCGCTGTTTGGCGCAAGGCCGATGAAGCGCTTCATCCAGGACAACGTGGAGACGCTGATCGCCCGCACCATGCTGGAACACGACGATCTGGACATGGGCGACTGCCTGCGAGTCTGCATGAAGGACGGCGAGCTTGCTGTAGAGATCGAAAAAGCCGCAATAAAGCCGGACGAAATAACCGAATAAACTAACAAAACGCAGGGGCGCATCAGGGGGACGGTTCTCAAGTGCCAGCACATGGGGACGGTTCTCTGGTGCCAACTTCACAAACTAACAAAGGGGACGGTTCTCTATGCTGAAAAGCGCATAGGGGACAGTCCTCTTTTTTATTGTGATTTCAGCCGGGCCCGAGTCTCAGGCTTTTTTCTGCAGCCCGCTGACATTTCTAAAACACAGATTACTGCCTTCGGCTCTAAGTCCTCGCATTATTGCTTCTAAAGCGCCGCCGGGTCCGGGGCTCATGCGTTTTCTCCAGCCCGCTGCGCGGCTTCACGCCAAGCCTTTCCGGGACTTTCAACAGCTCGCTGCGTACCGCATCCGCGCTCGCTGTGAAAGTCCGGACGGAAAGTCTTTTCTACCGCTCCGCA
>CADALS010000202.1 GCA_902788795.1 uncultured Eubacteriales bacterium
ATCGTAAATGTCATCATCTACAGAGTTGATGATGTAATACGGATCATCTTCCCTGCTGCTTCCTGCCAGAGCAAAGCCCTGGTTGCGCCAGCTTACGCAGGTCTTTATCTCCTGGTCCTTGCTAAGCTTTTCCTGCTTGGCATCATCCATATCCGAGAAATAGACCTCCCAGCTGCCGCTGTTTTCTATCTCTACGTTTTCCATGAACTTTACACCGCTGTAAGCCCCTTCTATAACAGCGGTAAGCAGAGCCATGGACAGAATTATGCCTATTATAGTTACCAAGGTCCTTGAGCGGTTCTGCGCCAAAGACTTTCTTGTGTACTTTCTGAAGATATTCATTTGAGTCCCCTGATCCTCTCGTCTCTGACTATCTTTCCGTCGTCTATGGCTATTATGCGGTCTGCCTGCAGAGCTATGTTCTCGTCGTGAGTTATTACGATGAGTGTCTGGATACTCTCTGCTGCTGGCCGCCGGAAAGCTGGTTAGGAAGATTAGCTGTGCGCTCCTTAAGGCCGAGCACGTCTAGTAGCTCAGAAAGCCTCTGCTGGTTTACTTCTCTGCCGTCCATGAGCACAGGAAGAGTCATGTTCTCAACTACGTTCAGGACCGGTATAAGGTTGTAGAACTGGTAGATGAGGCCTACCTGCCTGCGCCTGAATACTGCAAGCTGTTCCTCGTCCTGGGCGTAGACATCCTGACCGTCCATGTAGACCTTTCCGGAAGTTGGCCTGTCCACGCCGCCGATGATGTGCAGCAAAGTGGATTTGCCGGAGCCAGAAGGCCCTATGATGGCAAGGAATTCGCCCTTTTCCACTGTGAATGACACGTTGTCCAAAGCCTTTACAAGCGTGCTCCCCTCGCCGTAAGTTTTGGTAAGGTTTTCGATCTTCAGTATTTCCATAAAATACCCCTTTCGAACTTATAGAATTATCCCTTTTGCGTTTTTCTGCTTCAGTATAAAAAAACAAGGTGACACCTGGGTGACACCTTGCTGTAATTTATTGATTTTTTATACGACCGATTTGTAGAACTTTACTGTGAACTTTGCCCCGCCGTTTTCTGCGTTAGTAGCAGTTATGGTGCCGTTCTGGGCGCTTATGATGGAGCGGCTCAATGCAAGGCCTATGCCAATGCTCTCAGGAGAGCTGTTCTTTCCTTTGTAGAACCTTTCGAACAGGTGCGGTATATCTTCTTTGCAAAAGCCCTCTCCGCTGTCCTGCACCTCTATAAGGCTGAACAGCGCTGTGTCTGCGGCTGTTATCTTGATCGAGCCGCCTTCAGGGGTATGCTCCAGGCAGTTCTTTACAAGGTTGCCAAGGGCTTCGCAGGTCCAGGAAAGGTCGCAGTTTATAAGCGCGTCGTCGCAGCTGATATCGAGGTCTATTCCTTTAAGCTCTACAGATATAAGGAAAGGTGCGCAGGCTTTGTCTACAAGGGCCCTGAGGCTTACGCCTTCAGGCCTGAACTGGGCACTGCCTGCATCCAGCTTGGACATCTTAAGCAGAGTCTCGGTGAGCCAGTGCAGCTTTTCCGTCTGCTTTTTAAGCGTCCTTACAAGCTCCAGGCGCTTTTCGTAGCTTAAGTCTTCCGCCTCCAGAAGCGAAAGCGTAACAGCCATAGATGTAATGGGGGTCCTCATCTGGTGGAACATATCCGCTATGGCGTCCGAGAGCCGCGTCTTGTCGCTCGCTAGCTGGTCTGCGTTGTCCCTGAGAGCTGCTGTCATCTTGCTTAGCTGGCTTTTGAGTATGGCAAGCTCGCCTTCGTCGCCATCTTCTATAAGGATGTCGTCGTGGCCGTGCAGCACCCTGTCCATTACATCAGAGAGCTCTGCTATCCTGTTATAGCGCCTTTTAAGGTAAAAGATGTTGATCGCCAGCACTGCCACACCGCAAAGAAGCACAAAGACTGCAGCCCAAAAACCGAAGCCCACCGCTGCAAGCACCATTAGCGCAAAAGTGGCTCCGAAACTAAGCACTATCTGATCTCTTATCTCTTTATTGCGGAATAGCTGCATCAGTCCATCCTGTATCCAAGGCCTCTTACGGTCTTGATTATCTGAGCTTCATCGCCCGGGTCTATCTTTTCACGAAGGCGCTTGATGTACACTGTAAGGGTGTTGTCGTTTACGTAGTCTCCTGCTATGTCCCAGATGTTCTCCAGTAGCTGATTCCTTGTGAGCACGCGGCCTCGGTTATCGATAAAGACCAGCAGCAGCTTGTACTCCAGCGCAGAAAGCTTAACTTCCGCTCCATTGCGCAGGACCTGGGCTTTTTCAGTATCTACAGACACTCCTCCGCCAAGCAGCACCACAGAAGAACCTTTTTCGTAGTGCCTCAGGACGTTCTTGATCCTGGAGAGTAGCTCCCTTGGGCGGAAAGGCTTTGATAAGTAGTCATCGCCCATGTCCAGGCCTCTTATGACACTTTCCTCGTCTGCCCTGGCAGTAAGGAAAATGACCGGAAGCTGGAGCATCTTAGCCGTTTTGCACACAGAAAAACCGTCTCCGTCCGAAAGACCAAGATCTACAAGTACAAGGTCCACTGCATCCGCAGAAAGTATGCGCAGAGCATCCCTTTGCCCAGATGCGCAGACCACGGAATACCCTTCGTTTTTCAGAAACTCCGTGAGCGAAGCCGATATAGCCTTATCATCTTCTGTAAGCAGTATCTTTTGCATGCCATAGCTCCTTTGCCGCTCATTATACCACAAATTTTGCGCTTATGTTGCTGTATAGCCAATTTGTTGATTTTACTGGGGTTTTGTTGTAATATTAATGTGAGAAATTTTTAACGGAGGCGCAGCGTTATGGAGAAGAAAAAACTCATAGAACTTAAGGGCATAAACAAATCCTACGGCGGAGAACATGTCCTCCGTGATATAGACCTTACAGTTTATGACAACGAGTTCATGACCCTGCTCGGTCCTTCCGGCTGCGGCAAGACAACTACGCTTCGCATCATAGGCGGTTTTGAAGCCCCGGACAGCGGCGAGGTCTGGTTCGACGGCAGCAAGATAAACGATGTCCCGGCCTACAAGCGTCACATAAACACTGTCTTCCAAAGGTACGCGCTGTTCCCTCACCTTAACGTCTACGAAA
>CADALS010000203.1 GCA_902788795.1 uncultured Eubacteriales bacterium
ACGCCCTTGCCATGCAGTACCTTATCCCCGGCTAGAAGTTCGACAGCAAAAAGCCCGCTCTGGTAAGGTAAGCGGAAAAAACACCACACGATATAAAAAGCCAAGCAGCTTTTGCTTGGCTTTTTAGCTTCCGGAAGGTAAAATATTAGGCATGAAACTCGTAATCGCAGAAAAACCCATGCTGGCCAGAGCTATAGCCGCAGCAATAGACGGAAACGCCGTTCAGAAGAACGGCTACACCATAAAAGGAGACTACGCAATAGTCTCCGCTTTCGGTCACCTTCTTACACTTAAGGACCCGGAAGACTACGATCCCAAATACGCAAAGTGGACCCTGGACACCCTTCCCATATTCTTTGAAAACTGGGGCAAAAAGCCCGGAGAAGGCAAGGAAGAGCGCCTCTCGCTTATAGGCGATCTTTTAAAGGACGCGGAGTGCGTCATCCACGCCGGAGACCCGGACGACGAAGGGCAGTACCTTATAGACGAGATCCTGGACTGGTTCTCCTACAAAGGCCCTGTGCTGCGCCTTGCCACAGGCGACACCACAGAAGGAGCCCTTAAAAAGGCTCTAGAGAACATGAAGGACAACGCCGAGACCCGCAATTCCGGCTGGTCCGCCCACGCAAGGGCCGTTGCGGACATCATGACAGGCTACAACTTCAGCCGCTATTTTACCCTTATAAACCCGCACATAAAGATGCTTACCGTGGGCCGCGTGCAGACCCCTACCCTGGGCCTTGTGGTAAACAGGGACCTTGCCATAGAGGGCCACACCAAGCTCTGCTACTACCTTATCCGCGCCGCGCTGGAGGTGGACGGCCACACCGTGCATGCTCTTCTGGAGCCCGCCAAGGACGATCCGAACCTGGACGACGGCAAGATAACAGACAAGGACTACGCCCAGGAGCTTGCGGAAGGTCTTTTGGGCAAGGATATAAAGGACATAAAGATAAGCAGCAAGGAGCTTACGGAGCAGCCGCCCCTGCCCTTCAACCTTGTAAAGCTGCAGACCTACGCCTCCGCTAAGTTCGGCTACGATCCTTCGCAGGTGCTGGAGATAACCCAGACCCTAAGGGATAAGCACAACGCCATAACCTACAACCGCTCCGACTGCCAGTACCTTTCGGAGGAGCAGTACAAGGAGGCCCCGGCTACTGTGGCTCAGGTAATGAAGAACCTGGCCAAAGACCCCGCTGGCGCTGTATTTTCAAAGCTCCCCATAGATACAAAGCTTCACAGCAAGGCATTCGACGACAAGAACATCACGGCTCACACAGCCATAATCCCCCAGCGCAGGAACCTGGATCTTTCCAAGCTCACGGAAGAGGAGCGCAACGTATACCTGGCCATAGTAAAGTACTACATGGCCCAGTTCCTGCCTGCCGCTAAAAAGCAGCGCACCACCCTGGAGGCCAAAACAGAGGACGGCACACTTAAAGCCGCAGACACAGAAGTCACCTTCCCGGGCTTTATGCAGCTTATAAAGCCGGACAAGAGCGCGGACGAAGAGGAAGAAGAAAGCGAGCTCTCAAAGATAGCTCCGGGCAGCTACGACGGCCGCTGCATATCCGCCCAGGCAGAAGAAAAAGAGACCAAGGCACCTCCGCGCTACACCAAAGCCTCCCTCAACGAGGACATGACCCGCATAGCCCGCTACGTAACAGACCCCAAGGCCAAAGCCCTGCTGCTGTCCAAGGACAAGGACAAAAAGGGCGAGAACGGCAGCATAGGCACCTCCGCCACCCGGTCCGGCATCATAGATACCCTGGAAGAGCGCGGCTACATAGAAAGCAAGGGCAAGCAGATACAGTCCACAGTGCTCGGCAGGGAGCTCTACCGCATACTTCCCGAAGAGCTCAAAAAGCCGGATATGACAGGCCTCTGGTGGGCCGTGCAGGAAGAGATAAAGGACGGCGAGGCCCCCTGGACGGACCTTACGGACAGCGTCCTTGAGATGATAAAAAAGGTCATCAAGATGGACTACCCCAAGGTGGATGCCTTCCACATACCCGAAAGCATGCGCCGCGGAAAGCTGCTGCTTGGCACCTGCCCGCGCTGCGGCAAAGACATAATAGAAGGCAAGAACGGCTTCGGCTGCAGCGGCTACAAGGAAGGCTGCAAGTTCGTAGTCTGGAAGACCGCAAAGTCCGGAATGATGAGCCGCACGGAGGTTACCGCGGAGATGGTCCACACCCTTCTGGCCTCCGAATGGATACCCGAAGAGCGCAGGGACGAAAACGGCAATATGGTGCTTACCGGAAAGCAGCGCACCAAGGCCACTGTACCAGTTAAAAAGCTGTATTCCGAGGCGCGAAAGCTCAGCTATAGCGGCAACATATACCTTACAGACGACGGTCCCGGCTCTGCCTACGGGGCCGGATTCGGGCTGGAGAGCATAGTGCACGAACCTCCCAAGCCCCTTGGCAAGTGTCCCCGCTGCGGCAAAGACGTGGTGGAAGGCCGCGATGGCTACGGCTGCCTTGGCCACAAGGACGGCTGCAGGTTCATCATCTGGAAGAAGGCCAAGTCCGGCATGATGAGCAAGACAAAGATAACCAAAGGCCTCGTAAAGACCCTGCTGAAAAGCGCCTGGACAGACGAGATCCGCACGGACCGCGACGGAAACTCCGCACCCACCGGAAAGAAGCGCACAGAAGCCACAGTGCACGTCAAAAGGCTGTACTCCGCCGCCAAGGACCGCATCTACAGCGGCGATGTCTACCTTGTGGACGACGGCCCGGGATCTGCCTACGGAGCGTCCTTCGGCCTGGCCCA
>CADALS010000204.1 GCA_902788795.1 uncultured Eubacteriales bacterium
CGCTTTCTCATGCAGAAAAGATGCCGCCCCTGCCGGAATACGTTATATCTCCAAGAGAAGCCTACTTTGCAGAAAAAAAGCGCGTCCCCTGGGAGGAAGCGCTTGACAAAGTATCCGCTGAGATGATAGCCCCCTACCCGCCCGGAATACCAGTCATAAACCCGGGAGAGCGGATCTCAAAGGAAGCCTGGAGCTATATAGAAAACGTGCGCAGCCGCAAAGGCCACATGCACGGGCCGTCGGATCCGGATCTGGACAGTCTGCTGATCATAGAGTAATAACTTAAAAGGCGCAGCCTCACTTAGCCGCGCCTTTGCTTTATTTCTTCTTGAGCGTCAGATCGTTGATCATCATTATGACTTCCCAGATAACGTTGGAGGGATAGTTCAGAGCCGTCGATCTTGCAGGCATGCGCTGTATATCCATAAAGCCTGCTTTCTTAGCAGTGCTTACGGCCCTTTCCATGTGGTAATCGTTGGTTATTACCACTACCGGCCGGGACGGATCTGCGATCTTTGCTGCGTTTACGAAGTTCTGCTCTGTAGTCTTTGCCTTATCTTCAAGGAGCATCTTGCCTTTAGGAACACCGCGCTCTTTAAGTATGCCGTTCATGGCAGCAGCCTCTGTCTTTCCGGAAGCGTCAGGGTTTCCGCCGGTAAGCACCAGCATGCCGCCCGGGCACTCTTTCAGGTACTCCTCCGCAGTATCCAGCCTGTAAAGCAGGTCCGGGGCCGGCTGCCCGTTTTCAAGAGCTAGGCCAAGCACCAGAGCGTGGTCTGCGGTGACCTTCTGCCTGGGAAAGCCGCCTACCGCAACCTTTGCAAAGAAGAACAGCACCGCGGCAGCAAACAGTATGGCTGCTATGCGTATCGTCCAGCCAGCAGCTTTAAGGACCTTGGCGCCAGGCTTTGTCAGAAAGCCGAAGCGCAGATCGAATGCAAGCAGCAGAAAAACTGCGCATATTATAAGCTCATAGCGGAACACTCTTATATAAGTATCCTTAAGGACTACAGAATTGATGCGGTGCAGCATTATAACGGAAATATATATCGTGAACGCCGCCGCCAGTACTATGCAGATGGTGCCTATTATCTGCATTGTCCTCATGACCTCTACCTTCCCAGAAGCTTTACAAAGCTGTTGATTATCCTTGCGGTTATGCCCCAGACAACGTGCCCTTCGTACTCGTAGAAGAGCTCTTTGTCTATGCGCACAGGCCACTTGTAGTTCTCCCCGCCAACTATAAGGTGGTAAGGAAAATCGTCCTTTTTTACCATGCGCATCTCCGCATCGTAGACCAGCGGCTCGGTGTTTTGGAAAAACTCCAGAGGCACGGTGAACACCTCCGCCACCTCCGAATCCGAAAAGCTGCCGTCGTAGCTGCCCAGGTAGGCCGCAAACGGGTAGATAAGCGTGTTTGCGTTGTGGAACAGGTCCGCCTCGCAGACTATGGCAAGCTGGGACGGATCTATAAGAAGCTCCTCGCAGCATTCGCGGACCGCGGTCTGCTCAGGAGTTTCGCCTCTTATCATCTTGCCGCCGGGAAAGCAGACGTCTCCGGGCTGGCGCCCTACCTTGCCGGAGCGCACCTCAAAAAGCACATCTATCCCGTCCTCTGTTTTGATCAGAGGGATGATGACCGCGCTCTTTTTGCAGTGCTCCTGAAGTATAAGGCCGGCCTGCCTTCCGCGAAGCTTTTCCAGATCTTCGAATATTTCCAAAACCAAAACTCCTTAACGATAAATGATCTATTTCAAAACGCCTTTAGCAAATATTTCAAGTCCGATCGCTATCAGTATTACGCCGCCAAGGACCGAAGCCCTGCCGGCTATACGGCTTCCTATCTTTTTGCCCAGCAGCACGCCGAGAAGGCAGATCCCGACAGTTACGACACCAATTATAGCAGCGCAGATAAAAGCATCTGCTGTTTTGTAATCAGAAATAGCAAATCCCGTGGACAGGGCGTCTATGGATGTTGCAAGGGCCAGCAGGATAAGAGACTTTGCGTCGCTTACGACAGATGCCTCCCCGCCTCCTTTAAAGCCTTCATAAAGCATCTTGCCGCCTATATATCCGAGCAGCAGCAGAGCTATCCAGGGGATAAAGCGCCTGAAGAACTCAAAGTGCTCCGCGGCAGTGTGCACCAGAAGCCAGCCTATCACAGGCATGGCAAACTGAAAGCCTCCGAAAGTTCCGCATATTCCAAAAGCCCTGCCCCGCCCCATCGAAGGCTGGGCAAGTCCTGTGGCAGCTGAGACCGCGAAAGCATCCATCGCGAGCCCCACCCCAAGCAGCAAACTGTTGAGCAGTAATTCTCCCATAACTTTGTTAGTATAATATTTGAAACAATAGTTTGTCAATCGCGCAGATATGCTGTAAAATATATGTTTGGAGGTGATCTTCAGAATATGATCGACAATGACTTGATAACGATTTCCAACGGATCTCTTAAAGCATGCATCAGCCACATAGGCGCAGAGGTAAAACAGCTCTGGTACGAAGATATGCTTATAGCAACCAGAGGCATAACCATAGGCCGCTACGCCAACAGGATAGCAGGCGGAAAGTTCACGCTGAACGGCAAGGAATACCAGATACTGACCAACGAGAACGGCAACACCCTGCACGGAGGTCCCGGCGGATTCGCCAAGCTCCCCTGGGACGTTGTCGAGACCACGGAAAACAAGGCCGTGCTCTCCATAGTTTCCGAAGACGGA
>CADALS010000205.1:0-1976 GCA_902788795.1 uncultured Eubacteriales bacterium
CAATTTCTTTGCCTTAGGTGCGGCATTTGTGATCTTTGGCTTGTTCAACGGGGTCTTCGTGGGCGGCTTTTTCAGAACAGCTTATAAGTTTGCCCGTCCGTTTGTGAGCTTTATCATTGCTTGCTTTTTGGTTATAATAATAGCGGAAGCTCTCCACCATGTACCGGGGCTGGAGCAGCTGAATGCCTTTGGCACAGAGCATATAGTTTTGCAGCTGATAATGCTGGCAGCGGGCATTGCTGTATTCCTGCTTACCACCTTATTGTCCTGCAGAAAAGCTTGCAAAAGCTTTGAAAGTCTGGATCTTTAAAAGGAGCTTGATATGCTGAAAGATAATCTTATAATGCTTCGCAACCTCCATGGGTTTTCTCAGGAGGCAATTGCAGAAAAAATAGGGATATCCCGGCAGGCCTATGCCAAATGGGAGACCGGCGCGACGGTCCCTGATATTGAAAAGTGCTCTGCCTTGGCTGAAGTATATGGAACGACTATCGACAGCCTGGTCCGGACAGAACCATTGGATGGCGTTGGAATGATACCTCCAGCACCAAAAGGAAAGAACATATGGGGTTCTGTTGCAATAGGAGAAAGAGGTCAGATAGTCATCCCTAAAGGTGCCAGAGACCTGTTCGGACTGACAGGAGGACAGCGCCTTATCGTCCTGAGCGACGAGACGGGGATCGCGCTGATCCCGGATGAAGCGTTTATGGCGAATATGAGAAACGTCATGGAACGGAGTCAGGAAAAACATGATTATGAGTAAGACGCTTTTTATACGTGCTATTACAAGATTTCTGGCCGGGCTGCTGATCGTTGCGGCTTTACTGTTTATACCCGCCGGTACATGGGACTACCCGCAAGCCTGGCTTCTTATCGGTATCCTGTTTGTTCCGATGTTTGCCGGCGGGCTAGTTATGATGAAAAAGAACCCGGAGCTTTTAAAGAAACGCCTTAACGTAAAGGAAGAGGAAGGCGAGCAGCGCAGGGTCATCTTATTCAGCGGGCTTATGTTTCTGGCAGCTTTTATTACGGCGGGACTCAGTTTCCGATATAGTCTGCTGATGCTTCCTTTTTCAGTGAGCATCATCGCCGCGATTCTGTTTCTGGCAGCTTATGCACTCTACGCAGAGGTCCTGCGGGAGAACACATATCTTTCCAGAACGGTGGAGGTACAGGAAGACCAGAAGGTCATTGATACAGGCCTTTACGGGATAGTCCGGCATCCGATGTATATGGTGACAGTAGTGCTATTTCTGGCTATGCCCCTGGTCCTGGGATCTGTCATCGCATTTGTGGTCATGCTGTTCTACATCCCGATTATTGTAAAAAGGATACTCAATGAAGAGCAGGTTTTGGAAAAAGGTCTTCCGGGATATACAGAATATATGGCTAAAGTAAAATACAGACTGATTCCCTTCATCTGGTAGAAGCAAGTGACTTGACAGTATTGATGAAGGCTGGTAAATTGACTTTATGTCTATCCAGGAGGTCAATACATGAAAGTCACATATTTCGGAACAACAACACTTCTTTTTGACGATGGGAAGGACCAGATCTTTTTTGACGCGCACATGACGCGCCCATCTCTGTTTAAATACATTTTCGGCAGCGCACCTACGGACCGCGCTGTAGTGGACAGGCAGCTTTCGCTCTGTCATGTAGACCGCCTAAGGGCGGTCTTTGTGTCCCATTCACACCACGACCACGTGATGGACGCCCCGTATATAGCTGGCAAGACAGGCGCCATGATCTACGGCAGCAGTTCTGCGCTTAACGTAGCAAGGGGCGGGGATATCCCGGAGGAAAAGCTGGTACAGTTTGAGCCCAACCAGACTTATGAGGTAGGCGCTTACCGCATTACGGTGATACCTTCTATCCACTCAAAGCCCACTATACTCAACAACGATCTGGGCCAGACCATAGACGAGCCATTGCGTCAGCCGGCAAGGCTGCGCAGCTATAAAGAGGGCGGCTCT
>CADALS010000205.1:1995-4702 GCA_902788795.1 uncultured Eubacteriales bacterium
GCCCAAGCTTCAATTACATTGCAGGGCAGATGGACGGCTACCAGGCAGACGTGCTCTTCCTTGGCGTGGCCGGCCTTCAGAAGGCGGATGCTGAGATGGAGCAGCGCTTTTTCGAGGAAACTGTTGGAAAGCTGCGCCCGCAGCTGGTCATCCCTGTGCATTGGGACAACTTCTTCTCTCCGCTTACAAAGCCCGTCCGCGGAATGCCTCGCCTGATAGAAAAGACGGATGTCGTATTCTATAAGCTGGCACGTTACTGCGAAGAGCACGGGATAAACTGCCTTGTGCAGATCCCGGGAACTGGTATAGAGATCTGATGTATTATCGCTTTGAAGGAGTATAGCAATGCAAACTAACGTTACAAAGATAGGAAGCGTTAAGACCGCTTCCATAATGACAAAGTCCAACAGCCCGCTTGGCGGTTACTGCGTCAACCCTTACGTGGGCTGCCCGCATGCCTGCAAGTACTGCTATGCATCTTTTATGAAGAGGTTCACAGGCCATACAGAAGAGTGGGGCAGCTTCATGGATGTCAAGGAGTGGCCTAAGATCAGGGATCCCAAGAAGTACGCGGGGCAGAGCGTAAACATAGGCACCGTCACGGACGGATACAATCCTTTGGAGGAGACCTATGGAAGGACCAGGCAGGTACTTGAGGAACTAAAAGACAGCGGCGCGGACCTTCTGATATGCACAAAGTCCGATCTTGTCCTAAGGGATATGGATCTGCTTAAGGAGATAAACAAAAACGGAAAGCTTACGGTATCCTGGTCCGTAAACACTTTGGACGAGTCTATCAAGGACGATATGGATGCTGCCGTCAGCATAGAAAGAAGACTTGCTGCCATGAAGCAGGTCTACGACGAGGGGATCAGGACAGTCTGTTTCATATCTCCTGTATTTCCGGGACTGACGGATATCGAAGCTATAATAGACCGCGTCAAGGACCAGTGCGATCTTATCTGGCTGGAGAATCTGAACTTGCGCGGAGGCTTCAAGAAGACTATCATGGACTATATAGCAGAAAAGCATCCGGATCTTCTGCCTTTATACGAACAGATATACAATAAAAAAGACCGCAGCTATTTTAAGGATCTGGAAAAGAAAGCTGAAGATATAGCAAGGAAATACGGCTGCAGGTTCGTGGATAACGAAACACCATACAAACGCGTTCCGCAGGGGCATCCTACCATAGTGGACTATTTCTATCACGAAGAGGTAAGGGGCACCAACAACAGCGGAAAGAGAAACAAATAAGCAATTAAGCAGGGGAGTTAAAATGTTGGTATTGATCTTATCTTTTGTAGTAAGCCTCATTCCTTCGGTGCTGATAGTCAGATGGCTGTCCAGAAGGAAAAAGGACGATCTTAATTACAGGAACACCTGCAAGGGTGCTTTGCTTAGGGGCTTGTTCTGCGTGCTTCCGGTATTGGGGGTATCCGGAGTTTTGTATATTACGCTTGCACTTATCAGGAAGTTCGTTTATCCTGATATGCCGCCTCTTGTCTACCAGTTCTTTTACAAATTCATAGTGCTCGCATTCGCGGAAGAACTGGTCAAATTCTTTTGCTTCAAGAACCTGCTGAAAAATTATCCCGGCGAATGGACCTGGGCGGATCTTACAGCTTTTATGGTCATAGTAGGTACGGGTTTCGGGCTTATAGAGGACATTCCTTACGCTATAGGCGCAAGCCCCATTATAATGCTTGTGCGCGGGATCACTATGGGCCATGTAGGCTACGCCTTTACAATGGGCTGGCTCTACGGCAAAATGCGCTATACAGGAAAGAAGATCTACGGCTTTATTGGCTTTATGCTGCCTTTCTTTTTACACGGACTTTACGATTTCGGGCTTTCGGATGAGCTGTTGCAGGTAAACGATGATCTTGCGATCGTTGCTGTAAGCCTTGCTCTGCTGGACCTTGTGCTTCTGTTCCTTATGATAAGGTTCTTCAGGCGCGCGCCTAAAAAGGAGAGGTACAACCAGCCGCTGTATCAGCTTAAGAATGACGTTGAAAAAGACGCTGCAATATAGCAGCGTCTTTTATGATTTTGGCCTGTTGGTTTACTTTTTTACGATAGGAATGCCTGCGTTCCAAGCCTGGCCTGCGTGCTCGCCGGTCATGTAGTAGCCGTTCCTGAACTGGTCGAACATGATAGCCTGAAGCTTTACCGGGTCTACTTTGCCTTTTTCGTCCAGGACGTTTTCCTCGGCTTTGACGTTTACGATCTTGCCGACTATGCCGGAGATGTATTCGGTCTTTGCAAGTTCAAGGAATTCGCACTCCATGGTGAGGGGGAACTCTTCAATTACCGGGGCGTTAACGAGATCGCTTTTGCTTTCGTGCAGACCTGTGCGGGCAAACTTGTCGCTTACCTTGTTGCCGGTAGCGATTCCAAGGTAGTCAGCTTCTGCCATGTGGGCCTTGTCAGCTATAGCTACTGTAAATGCCTTGCTCTCCATAATGTTGAGCCAGGTCTTTTTGCCTTCGCCTATGAAGAGTATTATCTTGTCGTCGTCGCAGATCTGGCCCCAGGCAACGTTCATAGCGTTGGTCTTGCCGTCCTTGTCGTAAGCTGCAACGATGAGTACAGGCATCGGATATACTGCGGGAACTACGCCAATGTTCTTTTTCATGATCATATGTCCTTTCTATTGATATATAATTGTTTTCGGTTATAATTATAGTTGCTTGAGAATAAATAG
>CADALS010000206.1 GCA_902788795.1 uncultured Eubacteriales bacterium
TGTATGGCTCCAAGCACGGCGTAGCAGTCCTTAACAGTATCAACGATAACGCGTATAGCAGTAAGATCAAAGATCTCATCTATCTGCTTGTTCTGATAGATCATCTTCCTGTAGATGCTGTAGTAGTGCTTTTCTCTGCCGTATATCTCGAATTTGATGTCCAGAGTTTCAACAAGGGCTTTGATGTCCGCTATCAGCTCTTCCAGGCACATGTTGCGGTTTTCGCGGCGCTTGGTCATCTCGCGCTCTATGTTGCGGTAAGCTTCCGGATCCAGATGCTTGAATGCTATGTTCTCCAGCTCCACCTTGAATTTGAACATACCGAGCCTTGCGGCTATTGGAGCGTATATCTCCAGCGTTTCCCTGCTCTTCTCCTGTATCTTTTCCGGAGTCTGGTAATCGATAGTCCGCATGTTGTGGAGACGGTCGCAGACCTTGATTATAAGTATCCTTATGTCTTTGGACATAGCAAGGAACATCTTGCGGACGTTCTCTGCCTGAGCCTCTTCCTTGGTGGTATAGACAAGGTTGGTGAGCTTGGTCACGCCGTCCACCATTACTGCTATATCATCACCGAAGTCCTTGCGCAGATCGTCTATGGTATACGAAGTGTCTTCGACTACATCATGAAGCAGACCTGCTGCAATGGTGTGATCGTCCATGCCCAGATCTGCCAGTATCTTACCTACAGCCATAGGGTGAATAATATATGGCTCACCTGATTTGCGCTTCTGATCCTTGTGGAGCTCTTTGGCCTTAAGATAGGCTCTGTCCAGCAGATCAGTGTCGTAAGATGGGTTATATTCTAGTAGTTCTTTAACGTAGTCTGTCATTTAATATCCAATACTTAAAAAAACAAGGCATGCGCGAACAACCCGCACATGCCCTGCTGCCGATCTTGATCAAGCTTCTTTGTTTTCAGCGGTTTCTGCAGCAGCCTGAACTGGTTCAGTTTCTGCAGCTTCCTTTGCGGCTCCAAGCTTCTTGATGTTCTTGGGACTGGGCTTGCTCTCTGTTGTGGGAGCTGCCTCTGTCTTGGTCTTGGAAGAGCCAGTGGAAGCAGAAGCATCTGCGAATCCGGAGATGGCGCTCTTTGCCATTTCCAGTTTGGTCTTTTCGGAACCGACCATGATTACTACGCGGTCCTCTGTGGCTCTGACTATCTTACCATAGATACCGCCTATGGTGATGATCTCATCTCCAGGCTTAAGGTTGTTGCGCAGGTTTCTGAGTTCTTTATCCCTCTTGTTCTGAGGACGGATGGTAAAGAAATAGAGAGCTGCGAAAATGGCTAAAATCATTACGTATGACCATATCGGTGATATCGTAGAGCCTGATGATGCATAAGCGATGTACATATATGACCTCCTGTGTTTCGTAACATTATTATTATAAACAAAACGCCTGTAAAATCAATAGATTTTTGTTAAATTTATGCATTTGCCTGTATTGATTTTAACATGCCGTGATGTTAATATATTTAGGCAAAACTTTTGGCAAGATATATTTTTGCCTTTAAGCCGGCGTGGTGGAACTGGCAGACGCGCGGGACTCAAAATCCCGTGGTAGCGATACCGTGCGGGTTCGACCCCCGCCGCCGGCACCAAGAGCAAAAGCGTTTCTTAAGGACGCTTTTATTTTTTCAGGCCAACTGCTTTGTCTACCGGCATCGAGAACGCTATCCCCTGCATTTCTGTATTGAGTCCGCTGGATTCGTAAACAGCTCTTAAAACTGCGTCTTTTATTGCTTTTTCAACGATTATCATTACTATTTCTTTTTCTGACTGTATAGGTATGTTAAAGTGGTTCTCAGCATCCATTTTTGCAGTTCCGTGAGCTTTTATAAGCGTGCCGCCCTTAGCTCCGGCTTTGCGCGCGGCATCCATTACATCCTGCGAATGCCCTGCATTTATAACGCATAATACCATTTCGTAATCCATAAGATCAGCTCCTTACGATATTTCTGTCGTCGCTTAAGAAAGCGTACACGAGTTTTCCGATAACACTTGTCATGGGAACAGCAACTGCAACGCCTTTGCCGTTTTTAATGGTCCTGAACTTTTCCTCAAGGCCTTCCATTACAGCATCCATGACCGATGCCTTTACAACGCTGAGCAGCACAAGCTTATCGCTCTGCTCAACTCCAAGGTATCCAAGTATATCTTCATCCGCGGTGCCCTGGGCCAGTATGGAGAGCTGAAAATTTGCTCCGAAAGACTGGAGGTAATCCTTGTAGAAAGTGCCCTTCTTTTTGGGAACCACAGATATTATTACTTCGAGCTTGTCCGGAGAGTAATTTATGTTTTTATGTTGTGACATATCATCACCTACTCAAAATAGATTATCTGTGCGTCATCGGAAGAGATTATCCTCTTGCGCGCCAGCCTGTAGTGCAGGAACCTTTGAGCTATAGCCTTAAATCCAAGGGTCTGGATGGTTATGGGCGGGGTCATGGCCACCATGGCAACTATGCCGAAAGCCAGAGAAAGTATGCTGCTGCTTCCGTTCAGAGAAGTGCAGGCACCTATAGCTATAGGAAGGATGAAGCTGGATGTTAGCGGACCGCTTGCTACGCCGCCGGAATCGAAGGCGATCGATGTGTAGAGCCCAGGCACCAGGAGCGAAAGTCCTAAAGAGATAAGGTAACCCGGTATAAGGTAATAAAGTATTGAGAAACCAACCACTATCCTTATCAT
>CADALS010000207.1 GCA_902788795.1 uncultured Eubacteriales bacterium
TACCAAAATGACAATTCGGGACCGTCCCCTTTTATCATTTGATATAGGCAAGGTGGCGAAGCTTTGTGCCGTTCCTTCTGTAGGAAAAACACTCGGCTTCCTGGCAGTAGGTGCAGACAGGGCTTACTGTTATGTCTGTTACACCTGCAAGGCGGCAAAGCTCTGCGTTTATCTCTTTAAGATCTATGTAGTACTTTCCCGGCTTTTGACCTTTGTCTATCATGGGCGCGCACCAGGGCAGCTTTTCTCTGAACTCCGCGGCAACGTCCTCTGAGACCTCAAAGTGGCAGCGCCCTATTCCCGGGCCTATGCCTGCTTTTATATCTTCCGGCCTGCAGCCGTAAACGGACTTCATTGTCTCTATGGTAACGCTTGCTATTGCATTTACTGTGCCGCGCCAGCCCGCATGCGAAACTGCCTTAACGTCCTTATCGGGGTCGTAAAAATACAGAGGAATGCAGTCCGCGTGCCTGCTTGTAAGCACCATTCCCGGAATTGCAGTTACCATGCCGTCGCACTCTCCGGCGTCGACGACCATTTCCCAGGGCTTAAGCATATCTTCTGTAATGCAGACCACCTTGGTTCCGTGGACCTGGTGCATTAAAGCTATGCGGCCCCCGTCTGAAAGGCCGCATTTGAGTTCTTCGAATTTTTCTTCTGCTGTCTGCGGAGCTCTGGAGAAACCAGCAGTTATGCTATCATCATTAAAGATCCTGAAATCCATACCGGACCTCCTGTATCCTTAAACTTACCTTGTTAAAGCTTCCTTTGCTCTGTCGGAGAGCTCCTCTCCTATCTTGTGCTCCAGCTCTTCCGGGTGCTCCAGCAGGTATTTGACCAGCTTAAGGGACCTTGCAAAGTAGAAGCCGTCCGCAATGCGCTCGTCAAGAGTTACAGTCATTTCGACTATATCCCTGAGGTGCTCCCTCTCGTCTTCCATTACTACTACGGCCTTATGCATGGTACCAATTGTAATAACTATTGAGTTGGTGCCATAGTTGTTAAGGTGGTGATAAGGGGCGCCGGACTTGATGCTTCCAAGGTTAGACAACAGAGCTGTTGAATAGTTGGTATCTCCGTCCGTAAGAGCTTTTGGCATTATACCGTGGTATTCCAGCCTGGAAAACACCCAGAACGCAAAGGTAAGGATAAAACGAGGTATCTTTGCGAACAGGTCTATCATGTCCTGGATATCGTTCTGGCCGCCGTGCTGGCGCAGCTCTTTTACATCTCCCAGGATATCCTTTGATATGGACCTGAGGTCCATATCCGGCTTTACAGTAAGGAACATAAGAGATTCTTCGGATGTGTCCTCGAAAGTCCTTTTTACAACGAAAGACAATGTAATGTCTTTGCGCTGCCAGTATTTGCGTCCTGCAATAAAAATGTTGAGTTTCGGCCGCCAGTAAATGGTCCTGGCTACCGCTGTGCATATGGCATGGAACAGCTTGAGGTTAATGCCCTCGGCTTCGTTTACCTGTGCCATGTACTTGTTGAGTTCCGTTACGTCAAAGGCCTCTGTCATAGAAATCTCCGCATCTGTGCGGTGAGGCATTACGTAAGGGAAGATGGTGTGCAGACCGTCCACCTTCTCTATAAGGCGGGCGTCCCTTCTTTCTTTTCTCATTTGAGATCCTCCTGTTTACACTTGCATGTTTTGTGAAATGCGACCCTTGGGGCGCCGTCAGCAAGGTATATAATTCCGCATCTTGCAAAGCCGCACTTTTCCAGAGCGTGTTTCATGACGAAATTGACTTCATGAGTGTCCGCCCGGAGCTCGGCTGTACGCAAAGAGCAGTAATCAACTATAGATCTTAATACCCCGTGAGTGCTTCCGTCCGAAGCCACGCGGTGTATGGTTGCGTAAGGATCGTTATTGGGCCAGGAACCGTCCTCAATGTAGGAGTAAGTTGGATCCTCGCCGAATATAAAAGCAAAAGCGCAGACTATGCGTCCGTCCTCTTCCACTACGTACGCATTGCCGTTCTTGATGTCCTCCGACCAGACAGGTTCGTCCGGATAGGCGCCGGTCCACTGCTCAAAGTTGCCGCGGCTGCGCATAAGAAGCTTGGCAGCCTCTGTTACTCTGAGCATCTCCGGTATGTCTTTTACTTCTGCCTTACGAATGTACATGTATTATAGCTGCTATTTGCACAGAGCAGCAAAACTGTATCTGATAACTTTGGCAAGATCCGCAGGGGCAAGCTCCACCTGGTGCCCTATCCTGCCTGCGCTGAAGTAGATCGTTCCTTTATCCTTAGCGCTCTCGTCTATAAATGTTGGGAAGAACTTCTTCATGCCTATGGGAGAGCATCCGCCGTGTATGTAGCCGGTAAGAGGCAGAAGCTCCTTGGACTTTATCATTTCTATGTTCTTCTCTCCGGATGCGGAAGCTGCAGCTTTAAGATCCAGCTCCTTTTCCACAGGGACAACGAACACGTAATGCTGTCCGCTCTTTCCTACAGTTACGAGTGTTTTATATACTCTTTCCGGGTCTATGCCAAGTGCTTCGGCTACTTCCGTGCCGCTCATGGCTTCCCCGTTTCCGTACGAATACGCGTTGTAGCTGATCTTTTTCTGATCCAGCACGCGCATTACATTTGTCTTATCGTCTTTCTTCATGTTATATGCCTTTTAAAGGCCTCTAATTGCCTTTTTCGCGGAGTTTTTGGAGCGTTTGGATAT
>CADALS010000208.1:0-2676 GCA_902788795.1 uncultured Eubacteriales bacterium
TTGGCCTCGCGGAAAGCATCCTTGCCCTCGGCCTCCAGCTGCAGGCACTTCTTGGTGTCTTCGCCGGCCAAAACCTCATCGAAAAGCGACAGCTGGCCGCAGTGGTCCAGATCCGCGTGGGTAATATAAGCCACCTTTTTGATGCTGTCGTACTCCGGCAGCACCTGCCTGTAGACGCGCTCCGTCTCCTCTTTGTAGAGCGCGTAGCCTGTGTCCACGAACAGCACCTGGCCGCAGCTTTTTATTATTGCTGTGTTGCTGCCGCAGGGCGGCTCTATGAGTATGATCTCAGTGTTTTCGGTTATCTGATGCCTGCTGATGCGCGGGTAGAAACCGTTTCCCCTGGCAGCCTCCAGAAGGCGAGCCACAGTGCTTATGCTCTCAAAAGTCCTGTACGGAGACAGGCCCTTTTCGTCCAGCATCTGCATAACAAGGTTGGAGTTCAGCAGAAGTTCGGACTTGGCGCTGTCCGGAAGGCCAATGCACTTTACCAGGTCCGAAACGAAGGTCTCGTAGAATATGCTGTTGTCGAACACCCTTTCGGTGTGGTCGTAGTCCAGGACCCTTACGGGGCAGACAGACCTGGCTTTTTTTATGAAGGCCTTCAGACGGTCTTCACTCTCAAAGTACAGGCCCATCTTGCAGTCCTGAAACCTGGTGCCGTCGTCCTGGTAGCTCATGTAGGAGATGTTGAGGCCGTAGTCTTTTATGAGCCGCAGCACTGCCGCCACACTGCCCGGCCTGTCCTCCAGGCTGAAGTCCAGCAGGGCTATGCCGGAGTTGTCGTTTTCGACCCCAAGGTAACCTATCTCCTTAAGGCGCTCGTCCGCCTCCGCAAGCTTTTGGGGCGAGCCTTCGACGTCCACAAAGAGCTTGTGTGTATCCACGGCCTTGTTGTAGCTGACCCTTGTGATGTTGATGCCAAGCTCCGCAAAGCATTCGCTTGCTTTAAGAAAGGCGCCTATGTGGTCCGGCATGGATGTTATGTACGACTTTTTCATGGCTTATCCTAAAAACTTTCTGACTTCTTCCAGGCGTCTTTCCGCCTCCGCGCGGCCAAGCTGGTAGACTCGCTCCAGCTCGTTTGGATCGTCTTCCGTACGGCCTATTCCAAGGGCCTGGGGCGGACGGATGACCAGCGCGCTGCCCTCTGCTTCCCTGCGGTCTATGGCTGCCATCTGCGCGTTGTACATCTTGTAGCGCTGCGCAAGGGCCTCCGCCACCTTGGGGTATTTGGCAAGCAGCAGCTTAAAGGCTGGCGTGGCCTTGCTCTTCTTTTTGCGGTAGCCCTTCGGCTGGGTAAGGACTATAACGTTGCGGTCGTAGCCCTTGCCTTCCATAAAGGCGTATGGCACTGAGTCCGCTATGCCGCCGTCTAAAAGCTCGTAGCCGTCCACGCGCACCGGCCTGGAGACCAGAGGCATGGACGCTGAAGCCTGAAGCCACAGCATGTCTGCATCCCCGCAGTCCGTGAATTTGTGGTAGACCACCTTGCCGGTCTTTACATCCACGGCTCCCGCGTAGAATTCCATTGGGTTCTCCGCAAAAGTCTTGTAATCGAAGGGATCCAGCTCCTGCGGGATGGTCCTGTAGCAGAACTCTCCGCCAAAGAGGTCCCCGGTCTTTATCAGTGATCTGAAGCTGCAGTACCTTGGGTCCGTGCAGTACTTCTTGTTGTACCTTATGGCCCTGCCCGCCTGGCGTGATTTGATATTGCATCCAAAAGCGGCGCCGGCAGAGATGCCCGCGGCGCCGTCAAAGCTTATTCCGTTCTCCATGAAGACGTCCAGCACGCCGCAGGTGAACATCCCGCGCATAGCGCCGCCTTCAAGAACAAGTCCTTTTTTCATAGTTTTTGCCTTTGCCTGCTACCTGATAACTTCTATCTGCGGCTTGTTTTCGGAGAGCCAGTCGAGGACCTGCGGTGCGTAGGCCTTGTCCAAGCTGATGATGATGGCTGTGGCCTCGTTGGGGATGATGGCCAGGCATTCGCTGAAGAGCCTTACGAAGGCCACGGTGTTCCAGTTGAGCTTTACTGTGGTGCCGCCGGCCTTGCTGAAGGTAACGGCTTCGTCGTCGAAGGTCAGGACGGTGTTGCCGCCGTTCTCCAACATGTTGCTTTTTACCTTGTTGAAGCTGTTTAGCATCATGAAGCATAATACCGCGCAGATGGCCACCAGCGCCACCGCCACGATAGACAGCATATCCCAGCCCCAGGCAAAGGACATGGCAACGATAACCACAAAGAGCACGGCCGATATGATGGCCAGGATCCTGTACTGCTTGAAATAGTCGCTGAGCTTGCGGCTGTGGTTCTTGAGCAGCTTCCCGAAATTATACATGATGTTTATGACTTCTTTGTAGAAGGCCTCGCTTCCTTTTTCCTTGATATCTATAGTCATTTTTATATCCTTTCTACCGGCTTTTCCGGCCGGAGCTTTTTTAACTATTTTGTGAGCTCGAAATGGTGGCGGCTGGTCGTCAGGACGCCCTCTTTTCGCAGCTTCGAAAGCTCAACGGACATTGCTGCCCTGTCCACGCACAGGTAGTCCGCAAGCTGCTGCCTGTCGAAGGGTATATCGAATGCCTTGCTGCCTGCCTTCTGAGCCTGGGCAGACAGGTAAGAAAGCAGTTTTTCGCGGGTACTGCGGCGGCTGATGTGGGTGACCTTGTCGT
>CADALS010000208.1:2709-5102 GCA_902788795.1 uncultured Eubacteriales bacterium
TAATAAACAACAATAACCCCAGCATTATTCTGCTGTCTTCGGCTGCTTGGGCGCTGACGTTCAGAACTGAACCCGGCTTGGAGGCATAGACCTCGCCGAAAAAGTCCCCTGGCAGGCAGCTGCTGAGTATGCTGCGGCGCCCCCAGAGGTCGTCCTGCACTATATGGACGCAGCCTTCCAGCACCAGCGCCATATCGGAGATGCTGTCCCCTGCTGTAAACACGAAGGAGTCTTTGGGGTATTCCCTGACCCGAGCCCCAAGGCAGCCAAGCTCTGAGAGCACATCCTGATCATCTATGCCTGCAAACAGCGGGCTTTTCTTTAAAACCGGCAAATATTTTTCCATATTCGGGCCCTTTTGTTTGAAATCAAACATACTTTACCCGCAAATACTACTACAATATGGCTGAAAGTTCAAGAGGAAAAGCAGCGGCAAGGCTGCGGTCCGGAAAGAAAAGAGGAGCTGATAACATGAGCGCGATGATAATGGAAGGCTGTCAGGGAAAGCCCAAACTGGAGATATTCGAGAAGCGCTGCCCAAACTGCGGCGCGGAGATAGAGATCTTCTCGGTGGATACCCAGGCCACCTGCGAAAAGTGCGGGTTTACGATATACAACGACACGCTGAACTGCGTGCAGTGGTGCAAATACGCAAGGCAGTGCGTGGGCGATGCCATGTACGAACAGATGATGAAGATAGCAGAGCGGCAGAAGGCTCAGAGAAAAACTTCGGCTGGAATCAATAGAAAAGGAGAACAGAAATGAAACGCAGGATAATCAAGATAGACGAAGAAAAGTGCAACGGCTGCGGAGCTTGCGCTGCGGCGTGCCACGAGGGCGCGATAGAGATGGTGGATGGCAAGGCCAGGCTCACCCGCGAGGACTACTGCGACGGCCTTGGGGACTGCCTGCCCAAGTGCCCGGCAGACGCGATCACTTTTGAGGAGCGCGAAGCTCCGGCTTACGATGAGGCTGCAGTAACAGCTGCCAAACAAGCTAAGATGCGCGCCTCCGGGATGACGATCCCGCACGCGGGGTGCCCCGGAAGCCAGATGAAGACGCTGAACAGGAAAACGGAGAGCAAAGATGCTCAGGCTCCGGCAGCGGCAGCTGCGCAGATGACTTTCGCCCCTGTTTCCCAGCTTGCCCAGTGGCCCTGCCAGATAAAGCTGGTGCCGGTGAACGCGCCTTACTTCAGCGGAGCGAAGCTTCTGATCGCGGCGGACTGCACGGCCTACGCCTACGCGAATATGCACCAGGAATTCATGCGCGGCAAGGTGACCCTGATAGGCTGCCCCAAGCTGGACGCGATTGATTACAGCGAAAAGCTGACTGAGATCATAAAAAACAACGATATCAAAGAGGTGACTATCGTCCGCATGGAAGTGCCTTGTTGCGGTGGTCTTGAATTCGCGGCTAAAAAAGCCCTGCAGGCCAGCGGCAAGTTCATCCCCTGGAGGGTGGTGACGATCTCCCTGGACGGCAGGGTGCTGGAGTAGGACGCCTCAAAAATATCACTTGTCCGGGCCCTTCTCTTGTGCAATAATAGCAACTTGGAATCTGAATTTTGCTAAGCGATGTACGGAGAGGCCTTGGACAGGATAATCGTTGAAAATACAAGCGCAGGAAGGATAATCAGGAACATGCTGCTGGCTGCGGTCAGCCTGTTCGTGAACGGTTTTGGCATTTACCTGACCATTCAGGCAAACATCGGGGCGTCGCCCTGGGACGTGCTGAACCTGGGAGCGTCCAAAACGCTGGGCATTTTGTACGGCAACGCGTCTATCGCGATCGCCCTGACTATTCTTTTTATAGATATTATTATGCGCGAGCCTATTGGGCTGGCGATGTTCATAGACGCCACGGTGGTTGGCAAGTCCGTGGACTTTTTCAACTGGCTGGCGCCGGTGCCCAAGTGCAATAGCCTGCCGCTTGGCATACTGCTGATGATAGCCGGGCTGTTCGTGATCGCCTACACCCAGGGCACATACATGGCGGCTCAGCTTGGCTGCGGGCCCAGGGACACCCTGCTCGTGGGACTGAAAAAGCGCCTTAAGCGTGTGCCTATAGGCGCTGTAAGCATTGGTCTTTTGAGCCTTGCGACTTTTATCGGCTGGCTTCTTGGCGGGCCGGTGGGCATTGGCACCATAATCAGCGCGCTGTGCTCCGGGCCCATCCTGCAGTTCTCGCTGGGCACCCTGCACTTTGACGCTGCTGCCGTAAAGCACCAGAACCTGCGCGACTCGCTGAAGGTGCTGTTTAGATCCGCGTAACTTTGTGGACGGTTTGGCATCAGGGGTGGCATCAGGGGGACGGTTTGGCATCAGGGGGACGGTTCTTTCGATGCATGTCAGCATGCATCGAAAGAACCGTCCCCCTGATGCCAAACCGTC
>CADALS010000209.1 GCA_902788795.1 uncultured Eubacteriales bacterium
ACGGTAACTACGTGCACGCCTTTTCCTGCAAGAGCGTTCAGATAGACAGGAAGCGTGGCCACAAGGGTCTTGCCTTCGCCTGTCTTCATTTCCGCTATGTTCCCCTGATGCAGGACCACGCCGCCTATCAGCTGAACGTGGAAGGGCTTCATCTTGAGCACTCGCCAGGCAGCCTCTCTGCAGACCGCAAAAGCGTCCGGAAGGATGTCGTCCAGGGTCTCCCCTGCGGCGAGCCTTTCCTTGAGCTTAGGAGTCATGCCTGCAAGCTCCTCGTCGGAAAGAAGCTGCATCTCGGCGTCCTTTGCCTCTATCTTAGCTACTATTTTCTCTATCTTTTTGATCTCGTTGGCGTTCCAGTCGCCGAAGATCTTATCGAAAAATCCCATAGTTTCTCCTTGTTGAACGTTATACTCTCAGCTTAAGCGCAGACTTAGTTGAAGGCATTGTAGATAGCTCTGATTGCTTCCTCGAAGTCCTTGTTTTCTACGCCTACGATGATGTTGATCTCGGAAGATCCCTGGTCTATCATCCTGATGTTTATGCCCTTGTCCGCAAGCGCGGTGAACAGCTTGGCCGCAACACCGGGGCGGTAAGTCATTCCCTGGCCGACGGTGGCTATAAGGGCTATGTTTTCGTAAACGTCTATGGTGTCCGGCTCCAGGGTCCTCTTGATGTCGTCTATAACATCGGGCAGCTTGTTGCCAAGAAGCTTGGAATCCAGGACCAGGGACAGGGTGTCTATACCTGTGGGCATGTGCTCGAAGCTCAGATCGTAGGTATCCAGAACGCTCAGCACCCTCTTCATGAAGCCTCTTTCGGAGGTCATCATGTACTTGTGCATGGCTATTACTGTAAAGTCCTTGCTTCCTGCAACGCCTGTGATAACGCCCATGCTGCCTTCCGGTGTCTTTTCCAGGATTATAGTTCCCGGATGGTCCGGATCGTTGGTGTTCCTGATATTGATTGGAATTCCGGCCTTTCTTACAGGGAAGATGGCATCCTCGTGCATTACGGAAGCGCCCATGTAGGAAAGCTCCCTGAGCTCCTGGTAGGATATGTACCTGATGGGCTGGGGATCCTTAACTATGCGCGGGTCTGCTGTAAGGAAGCCGTGAACGTCTGTCCAGTTTTCGTAGACCTCTGCCTGCGCTGCCCTTGCAACTATGGAGCCTGTTATATCGGATCCGCCGCGGCTGAAGGTGACTATCTTTCCGGTAGGATCTGCGCCGTAGAATCCGGGAATAACTGCGTAGTGGTGCTTTTTGAGCTCCTCGGAGAGGATCTCGTTGGTGGGTTCGGGAAGGAACCTGCCGCGCTCATCGAACTTCATAACGTCTGCTGCGTCTATGAAATCCCAGCCCAGGTATGCTGCAAAGAGCCTGCCGTTGAGGTACTCTCCGCGGCTTGCTATGTAGTCCGGACCTGCGCCCTCCTCCATGGCCTTTCTGATCGTGGCGTACTCGCTCTGAAGATCCAGCTTGCTAGCCGAAATGCCAAGGGTAAACGCGATGGCCGAAAACCTGTCGCAGACTACCTGGAACAGCTGGTCCCAGGGAAGGTGGTTCATAAGGTGGGTGTGGCAGAGGTAAAGAAGATCTGTCATCTTGGTGTCCTGATCGTAGCGCTTGCCCGGCGCAGAGACCACCACATACCTTCTGGACGGATCTGCCATAAGTATGTCCTTTACCTTCATGAACTGTATAGTGTCGGCTACCGAACTTCCGCCGAATTTTGCAACTTTTATGCCCATAGTATCCTCTCTTTACTTTTCTATTTCCATCAACTGATCTTTTATAGCAAGGACGTTGTCCCTATCCATCTGTTTGTAGTCCACCGGGGTGCCTTTTGCCCTGCTCTCCCTTTCGGAGAGGGCGTCCAGATCCTCCCAGGGGATTATGCAGGCATGAAGCTTTGCCTTTGTGTCTTTGCCCACTCTTGTGCGGCCTTTGCCGTCTTCCGCCTTTTCCTTAAGGAACTGGGCTTCCCTGGCGTCGTAGACTTCAGCAGGCATAGGCCTGTAGCCCATGACTGCGTGGAAGGCCATCCAGCGAAGGTGCTCGCTTTTGGCCAGAGTCTCCAGAAGCTGCGGGTCTTTCCCAAGGCCTTCTTCTGCCACTGTCTTACGGTCTGTGTGAGCTTCTGCCAGGAAGGCATCCATGTATTCGGCTGCTGCCCTGCAGCTCATGCGGCTGAAGTAATCGCACTGCTGCCATGCTTCTTCTGCGGTCTTGCCGCTGCCGCGCCAGTACCAGTGGTTTATTATCTTTGCCGCTGCGTCCTGCTTTTCCGCGTCCATAAGAACCGGATCGTAAATGCTCTTGTAGCCAGGCTTTACGTCCTTGCCGCCCCTGATTATTATGCCGCTCTTGTGGCACTCCACTATGGCTGGCTGAAGGCCGCGCCCCGCAAAGTAGCTTTCTATCTCGTCCGCAACTTCCGCGTTCTCTTTTTTATCTCCTGTGCAGACCGCTATGTACTTGATCTTGTCTGCGTGCTCTGCCAGGAAATCGTAGAAGCCGGAGCTCCTTGCGTTGCAGCCGAGTATCTTGGCATTGAACAGCTCTTTTATGGCCGGGTACCTTGCAAAGAAGTTGCCGCTGGTGGTGTCTCCGTCCTTGCTTACTATGTAGTATTTGGAGCTGCTTCCGAAGAACTGGCTGTT
>CADALS010000210.1 GCA_902788795.1 uncultured Eubacteriales bacterium
GTAACTTTTTTTTACATTATAACACAGGGGTCAATAAAAAGGCAATAGGAATTGTAAGCCGACTGCGTCGGCTGTGCAGGTAACAGGAGACAGCTTTGCTTCGCAAATCTGCCGGTCTGCGGGGCTCTCCGCAGCCCCTTGACCCGCTCGCTGTTCAAAAGTCCACCGGACTTTTTCACAACGCTCGCGCCTTCTCAAGGTTCGACTCCTGTTTGTTAATATCACCTGCACCACAGAAAAAGACCCGGACCTATTGGACCGGGTCTTTTTCTGTGGTGCAGGTAACAGGAGTCGAACCTGCATGAAATCGCTTTCACACGGACCTGAACCGTGCGCGTCTGCCAATTCCGCCATACCTGCGCGTTCGTACTTTGCAATAATACATCAAAAGGAAACATATTGCAAGTAAAACTTTTTTGTGGTATATTTTCTTGGTGTGAGGTAATGGCCACGCAAAACAAGGAGAGAATAACATGTTCGATTTTAATGATAAGACAGTAAGCATCAGTTCTGAAACTATAGAAACTGTTATAGGCGCTCAGACAAGATTCAAGGGCAACGTAAAGACAGACAAGCCCATCCGCATAGACGGATATTTCGAAGGAGATATAGATTCTACCGCTCTGGTAATAGTTTCTTCCTGCGGAACCTTCAAGGGCAAGATGAATTGCAAAGAGCTGCAGCTCATGGGCACCGGAGAGGGTACAGTGGATTGCTCAGATCTTATGCAGTTTGCGGAAACAGGCAAATTCGTAGGCAATGTTACCACAAGAAGCATAATCACAGTTCCGGGATCCATACTCCACGGTTCCTGCAAGATGATATTCGAGTAAAAAAATATCCGCTCTTCCAATTCTTTGAGAGAGCGGTTTTTTATTGCCTTTGCCGCAGCAGCTATTCTGCGGCGTTTTTATTGAGCTGTTCTTCTATGAGCTGCCTTACGTAAGCGGACAGCTCTTTTGTTTTAGTAATTCCAAGCTTTTCCGGATAGACCGGAGGCAGTATGTGCAGGGTAACTTCTGCTTTCTTCAGCGTTTTGTGCTCCTCAAAACATTTGTAGGTGCCGTCTATTACAAATGGGACTACAGGAACGCCTGCCTTAAGAGCCGGCTTGAAGGCTCCCGGCTTGAACTCTCCAAGCGTGCGGCTCTTGCTCCTTGTTCCTTCAGGGAACACCACCACGCTTACGCCGTGCTCCAGGTATCCTGCGGCCTTGTTCATGCATTCCGCGGACTGCCTGGGCTCGTTCCTTTTTATAAAGATCAGGCGGAGCACCTTCATCCACAGATTTGCAAGAGGTACCTTGGAAGCCTCGTACTTTGCTATAGGGATCCTGTAGCCGCCAAGAGCGTAGAGTATCAGGCCTACATCAAAGTTGCCCTGGTGGTTGCCTGTGTAGTAGGCGGCTCCCTCCGGAATATTTTCCCTGCCGTAGACAGTGCAGCGGCAGCCTCCCAGCCATACAACTGTGGGGATTATATGCTCCACTACCCATAAAGCGGTCTTTGGAGGCCGTGCAAATTCTTCCTTGCTCTGGGTAAGGACCGATATAAGCAGGGCCGGAAGGGACAATATCAGTCCCAGCACTGCGTATAAAAGCCAAATAACTGTTCTCATGATATAAAATTATAGCACAATCAAAAGAAAAAAGTGGAAGAATCGATAAACTTGTGATAAACTGTCACGGTTAATACGCATAATGATGTAAGAGGACAAACAGATGGCTAAGGAAAAGATCATCAACATAGCTGTAATTGCGCATGTAGACGCAGGAAAATCCACGCTGGTGGACGCATTCCTTGCTCAGAGCGGCGTGTTCCGCGAGAATGAGGAAATGAAGGACTGCGTAATGGATTCGGACGACATAGAGCGCGAGCGCGGCATAACCATTTATTCAAAGAACTGCTCCGTAATGCACGGAGATTATAAGATCAACATCGTGGACACTCCGGGCCACGCGGATTTCTCGTCGGAAGTAGAGCGCATCATCAAGACGGTAGACACTGTTATACTGCTTGTGGACAGCTCCGAAGGCCCCATGCCGCAGACCAGGTTCGTTCTGTCCAAGGCTCTGGAGCAGAACCTCAACCCGATACTTCTTATAAACAAGATAGACAAAAAGGACGCCCGCATAGACGAGGTAGTGGACGAGGTCTACGAGCTGTTCATGGACCTGAATGCCAACGACAAGCAGCTGGACTTCCCGATACTCTACGGTATTGCAAGGCAGGGCATAGTCGTGCGCGATCCCAAGGAAGTAGAAGGCCTACTTGTTGAAGGACCGGACGGTTCCAAGATCAAGAAGAGCGCGGCAGGCCAGGGTGGCCTGGACATAACTCCGCTGTTCGAGACTATCATAGAGCAGTGCGGTGCTTATCCGGACCTGGACGATGAGCCTCTTCAGATGCAGATCTCCACGCTGGGCTACGACGATTACGTAGGACGCCTTGGAATAGGCCGCATAGACAAGGGCATACTCTACGCAGGAAGGCCCGTTGCAGTTGCCAAGCCGGACGGAAGCTACGTTATGCGCAAGGTCAACCAGTGCTTCGTTTACAGAGGCATGAAGCGCGTTGCTGTATCCGAGGTCCACTCCGGAGATATCTGCGTGCTTTGCGGAATCTCGGACATTAC
>CADALS010000211.1 GCA_902788795.1 uncultured Eubacteriales bacterium
GAATATGTGGTAATCCGAGCAGCTTACAAGTATGCCGCACTCGGAAAGGCCCATCTCCTTGGCAAGCTTAAAATCCTCCTTGCGCGCTCTTATCCAGCCGGTTATCTCCGGGTACTTGTAGCCCAGGTCCTGGCACATCTTAAGAGCCCTCTTGTCGGTCTCGCTGTAGAGGAAGAACTCGCTCTGGCGTATTATTCCGCGGTATCCGCCAAGCTTGTGGAGCATCTTATACAGGTCCACGATCTGCTTGGGGGTATAAGGCGCCCTGCTCTGCTGTCCGTCGCGGAAGGTAGTGTCTGTGATCCAGATCTCATCCGGCGGATTTATAGGAGTAAGTCTGTTGTTGAATGTAACTTTTGGGATCTCGCCGTAGGGGAACATATCCCTGTAGAGCTGGGGATCCTTGGTATCCTGAAGTGTGTAGTGGTATTCGCACTCCATGAGCATGTTCCGCTTGTTGTTGAATTCTATAGACATAGGACTTCCTCCTTTTTGCTGATATAATTTATATATTATAACTGCAGCAGACCGTTCTGCCAATAGCCTTTTTTGAAAAAGTGTATAATTATTAATGTTTTATGCTTGTAAACAGGAAAATGATGAATATTGCTGATTATTTTAGTGCGGTATCCAAAAAGCTATTCATTGCGCGGACGTATTTTTCCTTGTCCACCATGTAGCTCATGCCATGCCCGGCGCCGGGGAAAGTTACTCTGGTAACTATGCCTGGGTTCTTTTCGGCTATTACGGCGCTCATCTGCTCCGGAACGAAATCGTCCGCAAGGCCGTGCACTATAAGAACAGGCACCTTGGACCTGGCAACCGTATCCACCGCGCTGATATCCGAAAGATCGAAATGTCCGAATATCTTTGCTCCCCAGATCGCAAATATCAGGGTCCAGGACGGGATATGGAAATAGCCTGCAACTGTTGTGATTATCTTTCTTGGAGATGCATAAGGGCAGTCCGCCATTATGCCTTTTAAAGTATCCGGAAGGTCCAGGTCTGCCGCAAGCAGTACCGTTGCGGCGCCCATGGAAACACCTACTAAGACCAGCGGAGTTCCCGGGAAGTTTTCCTCCGCCCAGCGGCACCAGGACTGAACATCATAGCGCTCGTTTATGCCAAAGCTGATAACGCTTCCCTGGCTCTCTCCGTGAGCCCGCTGATCGGCTAAAAGCACATTCATACCCTTGTTCATAAGCTCCGTGGCTCCGCCGCACATATCTTTTGCAGCAGTGCTCCTGTAACCGTGGAAGCAAAGCGCTATCGGCGCGCCCTTTTGGATCTCGTAATAGCGTCCGGAAAGCCTTAAGCCATCGAACGAGTCTATATAAACACGTTTGCAGGGACGCTCCCTTACAGATTCGATAAGTTTAAAAGCCTGTTCCTTGTACGGCTGCGCCAGAGGGCTGCTTGGAAAGTGGAAATCGCCGGTATGCCAGCTCTTAGGATAGCTGAACGTAAACAGGTAAATGCCTACCGTAGCTACGATACACAAAACAGCTATCATGATCATAAGAACAAGCAGCCAATACATAACAATTCTCCTGTAACCTTATTCCTCTATCAACGGCTTTTCGGGGCCGATTGGTTTATCGAAATACTGCCTTACAGCCTCGGCAGCCTTTTTATTCATACCGGGAGCCTCGGAAAGCGCCTCCAAAGATGCCGCTTTTATAGCGTCCACGCTGCCAAAATGGTTCAGCAGCGCCAGCTTGCGCTTTTCGCCTATGCCTTCTATCTCGTCCAGCACGGACTTGTACATGGACTTTCCGCGCAGGCTCCTGTGGTAGTCTATGGCGAACCTGTGGACTTCCTCCTGTATGCGCCCGCAATAAGCGAACAGCTCGTTCATTCCGCGCAGAGGAGTCTCGCTGCCCTCAAAATATATGGCTCTGGTGCGGTGTTTGTCGTCCTTTACCATGCCGGCTACAGGGATATCCAGCTTGAGCGCGTTCAGAACGTCCTTTGCGGCGTTCACCTGTCCCACGCCGCCGTCCATAAGCAGCATGTCCGGAAGATGCGAGAACGAAGGATCCCCGTCCACAGCCTTCTTAAAGCGCCTGAAGAGTATCTCTGTCATGCTTCCGGTATCGTCCGCGCCTTCTATAGTCCTGATTTTGAACCTTCTGTAGTCCTTTTTATGAGGCCTTCCATCCTCGAAAACTACCATAGCGCCTACAGAATCCACGCCCATAATGTGCGAGATATCGTAGGATTCCACTCTTCTTATGCGGCTGCCTAGCTCCTCTCCGAAGACCTCCTCCATCTGGTGCCTTACAGCCTCGTCCTTTTCCAGCTGGCGGTGTGCCCTTTCGTCTATGTCGCGGAGCATTACCTGTGCGTCTTTTTTTACAACGTCCATAAGGGCACGCTTTTCGCCCCTGGAAGGCACGTTTATGCTTACCAAAGATCCGCGGAGGCCTCCAAGCCACTGCTCTAAAAGCTCAAGATCGTCCGGCTTTTTGGGAAGCAGTATCTCCTTGGGTATGGTAAGAGCCTCCGGGTAATATCGCTTTATGAACTCGGATATAAGGGTCTCGTCCGTTTCCCCTTCTGTATCGCCAAGGAAGAAGCTCTCCCTTCCTGACAGCTTGCCTTCTCTTACCGAGAAAAGCACAGCGTGCGCGC
>CADALS010000212.1 GCA_902788795.1 uncultured Eubacteriales bacterium
ATGATGGAGCTGGACATCAGGGCAGCAGATATGTACAGCATTATCAAGGGCCGTCAAATAGATAAATATTCTGATAAAATATGCGTTCCTACGCAGATAAAATAAGGAAGGTAACATAATGATCATTTTGGTTATCAACAGCGGAAGTTCTTCTCTTAAGTATCAGGTCATAGATATGACCAACGAGAGTCTCCTTTGCAAAGGCATCGCCGAAAGAATTGGCATTGAAAATGCCTTCATTAAGCATCAGAAGGGCGATGTAGAAAAGGTCTTCGATTTTGAGATGAAGGACCACACCGCAGCATTCAACCACGTACTGGAAGTTATAACTGATCCGGAAGTCGGCGTTATCAAGAGCAAGGACGAGATAGGCGCTATAGGCCACAGAGTACTGCACGGCGGAGAAAAGTACGCTTGCAGCATTCTGGTAGACGACGATGTTATGAAGGCAATCGAAGACTGCATTCCTCTCGGACCTCTGCACAACCCCGCAAACCTTATGGGTATCAGGGCCTGCATGGAGCTCATGCCCGGAAAGCCTAATGTAGCAGTATTCGATACCGCTTTCCACCAGACCATGTCCGAAGCCAGATACATGTATCCGCTCCCGTACGAATACTACGAAAAGTACCATGTAAGAAAGTACGGCTTCCACGGAACAAGCCACAGATTCGTAAGCAAGGCTGCTGCTGAATATCTCGGAAGAGATCCCAAGGGCCTTAAGATAGTATCCTGCCACCTCGGAAGCGGCGCTTCCATCTGCGCTATCGAAGACGGCAAGTGTGTAGATACAAGCATGGGTCTTACACCGCTGCAGGGCATAATGATGTGCACCAGGTGCGGAGATATAGATCCCGCTGCAGTAACCTTCATAGAGAGCAAGGAAGGTCTTACACCGCAGCAGATGGATACCATCATGAACAAGAAGTCCGGTATGCTGGGCGTTTGCGGCTACTCCGATGCCAGAGACGTTACCGCAGAGATCGCAAAGGGCAACAAGAAGGCTGTTCTTGCATTCGATATGTACGTAGACAGGATCAAGAACTACATCGGTGCATACGCTGCTAAGATGAACGGCATAGACGTTCTGCTCTTTACCGCAGGCGTAGGCGAGAACCACGTAGGCCTCCGCTCCATGATCTGCAAGGATCTGGAATTCTTCGGCATCAAGCTTGACGAGGAAAAGAACAAGGTAAGAGGAACAGTAGACATCTCCGCTGCTGATTCCAGAGTAAAGATCCTTGTTATACCTACCAACGAAGAGCTGATGATAGCACGCGACACTTATGAGATAATCACAAAATAAGTATCGAGCTTCTAAAAAAAGTTTACGAACTTAAAAACTTCTGCTTGACAAGGTGAAGGTTCGTCATTAAACTATAGAGGTTGATTTTTCAAGAAGGAGGAATGTCACATGGCAACACCTAAAAGAAAAACGTCTAAAGCTATTACGAGCCAGAGGACCAAGGCCAACATGAGGAAGACAGGTCCCGCTCTTTCGCTTTGCCCGCAGTGCCATCAGCCCAAAATGCCTCACAGGGTCTGCCCGAACTGCAACTATTACGATGGTAAGGCAATCGTAGAAGAGTAAACTTTAAAGAATTTTACTTTAGCTAAAGACAGATTTTTAGAAACTCCCGGACGCGGGAGTTTCTTTTTTTAGCCTTGATCATCTTGAACGTTTGTCCTCTGAAGACTATAATATTAAATATGTTTAAACAATTATTTGTCAAACTAAAAGAGGCATTGTTTTCAGTACTGCCTGTATCGCTTCTGGTGATAATTGCCGATATCATCGGCATAGTATCATTCGAGACAGAAGATCTTATTACTTTCTGTGTTTCTTCTGTATTCCTGATGATTGGCATTGCGCTTTTCAATCTGGGCGCGGAAATGTCTATGACTCCAATGGGAGAGTACGTAGGCAACGGACTTACAAAAGCCGGAAAGCCGCTGACTTTGCTGGTCACCTGTTTTGCCATGGGCCTTTTCATAACCATAGCGGAACCGGATCTTTCCGTACTTGCCGATCAGGTAAGCAGCGTTATAGATCCAATGAAGCTTATTATCTACGTGGGAGTAGGCGTAGGCCTTTTCCTTGTAATAAGCATGATAAGGATATTCAGTAACAAAGAGCTTTCGCCGTTCCTGCTGTTCTTCTACATGACTCTGTTCTCGCTAGCTGCTCTTTTGCTTCAGGACGGAAAGGGAAGGCTGCTGCCTCTGGCATTCGACTCCGGCGGAGTTACTACAGGACCTGTTACAGTGCCTTTCCTTATGGCTCTTGGCGTTGGTATAGCTCAGGCTGTAGGCGGCAAGAACGCAACGGAAAACAGCTTCGGAAGCATTGCACTGTGCTCTGTTGGCCCGGTGCTTGCGGTGCTGATATTATCGCTTTCCTCATCTGGACAGACAGGTTATCACATACCTGATTATTCTGCTGAGACCAGTCCGTCAGTAAGCACTATCTTTACACTTATAGGAGAAGTTTCGCTTGATGTTCTGCGCTCTCTGGCACTGATAAGCGCCTTCTTTATGCTTATACAGTTCTTTATCCTTAAGCTGCCTAAAAAAGCTTTGATCAGGATAGGTTTTGGCCTTCTGTATACATTC
>CADALS010000213.1 GCA_902788795.1 uncultured Eubacteriales bacterium
GTAAGACAACAACAGCTGCAAAGCTTGCCGCTTACCTTACCAAGGAAGGCAAAAAGCCCATGCTCGCAGCCTGCGATATCTACAGGCCCGCAGCTATAGACCAGTTGGAGGTAGTAGGTGCCCAGGTAGGCGTTCCTGTCTACACGGACAGAAACAACCGCGATGCCGCAGCAATAGCTGTTGCAGCTAAAAGGGAAGCGGAGCGCAAGGGCCTCAACATACTCATCGTAGATACCGCCGGACGCCTGCACATAGACGAAGAGCTCATGGATGAGCTCAAGCGTATACGCAAGGAAGTAAAGCCTCACGAGATACTCCTTGTAGTGGACGCCATGACCGGTCAGGACGCTGTAAACGTAGCGGATACCTTCCACCAGCAGCTTGGCATAGACGGCATAGTAATGACCAAGCTGGACGGCGATACCAGAGGCGGCGCAGCTCTGTCTGTTAAGGCAGTAACCGGAAGGCCAATCAAGTTCATGGGTACCGGAGAAAAGCTGGACGCTCTGGAAGCGTTCCACCCGGACCGCATGGCAGGCCGTATTCTTGGCATGGGAGACGTAATGACTCTCATAGAAAAGGCCCAGGAGAACGCAGACCTGGAAAAGGCTGCGGAGCTGGAAAAGCGCCTTGCCAAGAACAAGTTCACCCTGGAAGACTTCCTGGACCAGATAGGCCAGATACGCGGAATGGGCGGACTTGGCAAAGTCCTGGACATGATGCCCGGAGGCAACAAGGTATCCGACGATCAGCTGGACGCAGGCGAGCGGGAGTTCAAGCGCATGGAAGCAATAATGCAGTCCATGACCAAGGCCGAAAGGCAGGATCCCTCACTTCTTAACGCAAGCCGCAGAAAGCGCATAGCAGCCGGTTCCGGAACAACGGTAACTCAGGTAAATCAATTAATTAAAAAGTACGAAGACGCCAAAAAACTCATGAAGCAGCTCAACAGCGGAAAGTTCGGAAGGCGCGGCGGAAGAGGGTTCTTCGGCTTTAGATAAAACAGTTTATAATCAGATCAAAATAGAACAAAAAAAAAAAAAATGGTTAAGATCAGACTTAAGAGAATGGGAGCACACAAGAATGCTTTCTACAGAGTAGTTGTTGCAGACGCAAGGACCACACGCGACGGTCAGTGCATCGCTGAGATCGGATATTACGATCCTCTCACCGATCCTGCTACCATCAACATCGATGCTGAAGCTGCAAAGAAGTGGCTCGCAAACGGCGCACAGCCCACAGACACTGCAAGAGCTCTGCTGAAGAAGGCCGGAGTCATCGAGTAGTTACCGGAGGCTGAAATGGTTAGTTTAGTAGAAGCCATTGCAAAGTCTCTTGTAGACCATCCGGACCAGGTAGTAGTCCGTGAGGCCGGCGTTAAGGAAGGTTCTACTGTCATCGAACTTAAGGTAGCCCCGGAAGACATGGGCAAGGTCATTGGCAGGCAGGGCAGGATAGCCAAGGCTCTGCGCACTGTCGTAAAGGCCGCTGCAACCAAGGCAGACCTTAAAGTAGTTGTGGAGATAGTTTCCTAATGGATAAGATCAAGCTGGGGCAGGTAACTGCCCCTGTAGGTATCAGAGGAGAAATACGCGTTTACCCATATCTGGAGCAGACGCGTTTTTCTGATATCGAAAAGCTCTGCATAGAAAACGGAGCTCCAAGGACAATAGAAAAGTGCCGTCCGGACAAGAACCTTCTTGTCATAAAACTGGAGGGCATCGACGACCGCAACACCGCAGAAACACTGCGCGGAAAAGACCTCTACCTGCCCGAAGGCGCAGATCTGGACCTCGGAGAGGACACCTACCTTGTGGACCAGCTTATAGGTATGAAGGCAGCCCTGGAGGACGGCTCAGAGGTAGGAGAGCTTACCCAGGTAATGACAAGGCCTGTGCAGGATCTTTACGAAATAAAGATGCCGTCCGGCAAAAGCTTTCTTCTTCCGGCAGTGCGGCAGTTCATTCTGTCTGTAGATTTGGAAGCGCGCATTATAACAGTGCGGCTTCCCGAAGGGATCACAGAACTATGAAGATAACGATCCTTACGCAGTTCCCTGAAATGTTTGCCCCGGTGCTTGGAGAAAGCATACTGGGAAGGGCAGCAGATAAGGGACTGCTTTCTTTTAATGTAATAAACATAAGGGACTATTCTGTAGACAAGCACAGAAAGACGGACGATACCCCTTACGGCGGAGGCTTTGGCATGGTAATGACGCCTCAGCCCGCTTTTGACGCGCTAAGAGCAAACGGCGCGGAAGGAAAAAGGGTGCTCTACATGTCCCCCAGAGGGCGCATGCTGGATAAAGGGCTTGCCCTGGAGCTCGCATCGGAGGAAGAGTTCTTTATACTCTGCGGCCACTACGAGGGCGTGGATCAGCGCATCATAGACGCTTTTTCCATGGAAGAGGTATCCATAGGGGACTACGTCCTTACCGGAGGGGAGCTTCCTGCAATGGTCCTTGTGGATGCTGTAGCCCGCCTCATACCCGGCTGCCTTTCGGATGTCCAGGCCAGCCTGGAGGAATCCGTTTACAGCGGCCTGCTGGAGCACGACCAGTACACCAAGCCCAGAGAATACGAAGGAATGCAGGTGCCGGAGGTGCTTTTCAAC
>CADALS010000214.1 GCA_902788795.1 uncultured Eubacteriales bacterium
TTCGGCTTTGAAGAGCCGCAGGCCATCTACAAGTGGCAAAGGGGCGAAAGCCTCCCCTCTGTAGATAACCTCTACGCTCTTGGGAGCATACTGGAAGTCCCCATGGAGGAGATACTGGTACCAAAAGCATCCTTAACTATAGTAAAAGAACAGCAGGACAAGGCCTGCTGTTCTGATTTTTTGCGGTTTTTATGCGTCCGGGCGCTTTGGGCACAGCAGAGCTTTGAAAGGCTTTGGACCATTTCGTCCTCGGAAAGCTCTTACGCTGCAGGCACGCTAGCCTTACAGCGCTTGAGCCTCTTGGGACTGATAGTATTTCTTACTGCTTAAATAAAGCAGAGGGTTCCCGGCCCTTTTTCGGAGTCGTATTATCGATAGAATGATGCTGCGGAGGCAGGGAGTTTGGCGTATCTGCGGTCTTTCGCAGGGCGCTTTTTGATGCGGAGGAAGGTCAGCGTTTCCGGTGATCACATAATTATCCTCCTTAGGATCTTGCGCCTTTTGCGCTGATGTGCAGCCTTACAGTTCATCTGCACCTGAACCGGTCCGTCCCCTTCCCTTGCTTTGCTGTGCCCAAAGCGCCCGGATCTGCCTGGCTGGCAGCCGGCGGAAAGGCTAAGCCCTTCCGCCGGTAAAGCTCTCGAAGGCTTCCGCAAAACTGCTGTTCACATCGAAAGGAGGCTCGTAATCCACCCTGGATGTTACCAGGCAAACATCCAGCTTGGCTGAAGTTTCATCGGACTTGGTGTTGAGCTTCGCGAGCTCTTTTTTTACCATATTGCGGTCGTAGTTGATGGTAACTACCTTTTTTACATCGCAGCGGTAAGTTACCTGGTTGCCGTCTGCGTTGAAGCGGAAGCCCGTTCCGCCGTTAGCGATCACGGTCTCGCTGCCGCGAAGGTCGTTCATGCGCCTTAAGGTGCGGGCCGCACTCTGCCTAAGAGCGTTCAGGCTGACCTCGCTGTCCAGGTCTATGGGAAGGCTCTCCTTTGCCTTCCTTACGGCTTCAAAGAGCTTTTCCTTCTCCCCAAGAAGGAAGAGCATGAACCTTACCAGGCCGTTTATTTCGTTGTAGTACTCGCTTTCGGGCTGAGTACGGATGGTCTCGTCCTTGGCTTCTGCCATTACCTTGTGGCGCAGGTGGGTGCTCTCCACCTTGGTTATATTTGATTCGTTTGTAAGGATGCCCTGTATCTCGTCTATAAGGGCCTGTATCTTGTTCTGATAACGGAACGCTTCTTTAAGATTCATATATGTACCTCCTGCGTAAGCTTTGAGTGTGTTTTGTTTCTTGCAGGGGGTATTATATTGCCAAGATTCAGCCTTGTCATTGAACTGTCAGTTCAATTTTAAAACTGCGGCAGCCCGCCCGGCTTACCGCAGTTATTAATTGCCGTTTTTACAGAAGGCCGGCTTCCCTTGCCTTTTCGAGCAGCCTTTGGTTTAGGCTGTTAAGAGGCCCCATGGGAGCTCCTGCGTCTAATACCTTTTGGCAGGAGAGCATAAGCTCTTCCGCCTTTTTGTAGCTTTCTTCAGTCATGGGCGTAAAGGCCGGCACGCTTACTATGTTGTCCGAAAGCTCCTTTGCTATGCGGTAGTCTACATCGTTTTCAAAGAGTATTCCTGCAGCAAATGGCGTCTGGGATTTCTGCAGAGCTCTGAAAACAGGTGCCCCAAAGCCCGCGCCTGCAACAACAAAGACTTTAGGCGCCCCTTCCGGCTTAGTAAGCTCCACGCTTCCGAACAGCAAGTCGTAGGATCCATGCTCTATGTCGTAGAGCTTGTCTATAGCATCTCCGTGGAGTATATCGTCTGGCTTTCCGAAAGCCGCTATGGTGTCCCCTTTTACGCAGACTATGTAATCGGATATCTTGGTGGCAAGGTCTATCTCGTGAAGGGTCATAACTACTGTTATTCCCTTCTCGTGAGCCATGTGGCGCAGAATGTCCAGCAGCTCTATCTTGTGGCGTATGTCCAGGTAGGCTGTCGGCTCGTCCAGGACTATCACTTCCGGCTCCTGGGCTATGGCCCTTGCAAGCATTATCCTCTGTTTCTGGCCGTCCGAAAGCGTTGAAAAATCACGCTCGGCAAGATCCAGGGCGTGCACGCGGTCCAGAGCCTCGTTCACTACTTCCTGGTCGTGCGGGGTCATCTTTCCCACCACGTTGGTGTAGGGATAGCGGCCCATGGCAACGACATCCTCGCAGGTCATAAGATCCGGATTTATGCGGTCTGTAAGGACAACTGCAACGCTGCGCGCCATCTCCTTAAGATCCCAGCTCCAGACCTCGTTTTCTCCTATGTAAACATCTCCGCCTATCTTTTCCAGGTGGCGGGTGATAGATTTCAGAATAGTTGATTTTCCTGCACCGTTGGGGCCTATAAGTGTAAGTATCTTGCCCTTTTCTATGGATACGTTTATGTCTTTAATAAGGACGTTTCCGTTATAGCCAACGTTCAGGTCTTTGGTGTAAAAATAAGGCATGCTGCCCTCCTACTGCTTTACTGTCCTGCGCTTTATCATCATGTAGATGACTATTGGCGCCCCGAAAAAGGATGTTACAGTGCTTATAGCCATTTCTCTGGGGGAGAAGGCGGTCCTTGCGATTAAGCAGAGATTTTGTAATGTGAGGCACCGCAATGCCTACGAAGGATATTGGGCCCGCGTACGCTGTAACGCAGGCGGAAAGCAGGCTGCTGAGCACTATCAGCGCGGCTCTGAATGCCTTGATGTTTATGCCAAGGCTGAGCGCGTAGCCTTCGCCAAGGGCGTAAGCCCCAATGGGTTTGGACAGCATCCAGGAAAAGATGAAGCCCAGGGAGCAGATGATGAAAGCCGTTCCTACGTTGCTCCACCTTGCGGCAGCAAAACTGCCCATGGACCAGTTGGTGAGGTTTACTATGGAAGCCTCGCTTGCGAAGGTTATCATAAAGTCCGTGGCCGCAGAGCATATGTAGCTTACCATAATGCCTGCCACCAGCAGCAGCGCCATATTGTGCACCTTTCTGGAAAGCAAAAGGACCAGGCCCGTTACCAGAAGTGAGCCCGCAAAGGCCGCAATTATAAGCGAATACGAGCTTGTGGGCCCTATGTAGCCGGCAAAGATTATCATTACGAAGCCTACTATAAGCTTGGCGCCGGAGGATATGCCCAGAACGAAAGGACCCGCTATAGGGTTTCTGAAGAAGGTCTGGAGCAGGAATCCCGAAACCGCCAGAGCGCCGCCCAGTATTGCCGCAAGCAGCATGCGCGGTATCCTTATGGTAAAGACTATCCTGCTGTTGGAGGATGCCTCCGTTACAGCCTTAAGCTCTTCTGCATAATTTCCGGTGAATATATCGGCCACTTTGTACTTAAGGCCGTTCCATACCATGCTTATTACTTCTCCTGCAGGTATCTTTACAGAGCCTGCATTGACATTTATGATCAGGCCCCACAAAAGCAGCAGAGCCAGAACTATCATCATTATGATAAAGCGCCTGCCGGAGCCTTTTACTGCCGTGTTTTTAGACGGATCTACGCGGTCCTTCACTTTTTACGGTCCTTTCTTTAGTCAAAATGACAGGGCAGACCATAAAAGGCCCGCCCTGCCAAAATGAAGAAAACTATTGCTTACTTGATCTTGATAAGGTGATCTGTGGTGACATTGGAAGGATCTTCTGCAGCCAGTATGGTGTGCATATCCTTCATGATGCCTGCGATAGCAGCTGTGGACTGGGTGAAGTCAGGAGAAGTGATCCATACGTGGCCTTCCTTTACTGCCTTCATATCTCCGAACAGCGGGTTGAACTTGATCATATCTTCGATGCTGTAGAACTTAGCAGCAAAGTTCATGTAGAACATGTAGTCTGCATCCTTGAATGCATCGTACCATGCTTCCATGGTCATGCTTGCGTTGCCGGACTTGTCCAGGGAGTCCTTGCCGAACGGGTATTCGCCGCCGGACATAACTATCATCTGGCCGTAGTAGTCTCCGCCATGCCTTGCGTAAGCCTTATCGCCCTTGGAGCTGATGTAGCCCATGCAGACGGTCTTGCCGAGGCTGTCGCTTGTAGCAGCGTTTACCATTGCCTTCTGTTCCTCGAAGTACTTGTTAGCTTCCTCTTCCTTGCCGAACAGTACGCCGAAGAGCTTTACCCACTCTACTCTTGCAAGCGGGCTGCCTTCCTTGGAGGAATCCTCAACAAGGGACGGAATACCGAGTTCTGTGAACTTGTCAAGAACTTCAGGCTTGGTGTCGATCATAGTGGTGTTTACGTGGAGCTGGATGCCTTCGGATACCATCTTTTCGAAATCAGGCTCGGAGTACTTGCCGCCGAACTTGATGGTGCCGGCTTCCATAGCCTTTACAACGTTAGTAAGATACCAGCCGGACTTGTCTGTTCCTACAAGAGGAGTGCGGTCCAGGCAGTCGATAGCGTCTATAAGGGACTCCATACCGGTGCTTGCCATGTATACCTTGTTGATAGGCATCTGGAGCACGTAGGTGTTAGCGTCTACTTCGCCTTCCTTGGGAGCGGGCTTGCCTTCAGGAACTACCAGGTACTTGTGTCCGCCTGTTCCTGCGCTGATGATCCTGTAGCCGCCTTCGAACAGCTCGATGCTGAAGTTTTTGGCGTACTCGATCTTCATCTGGCCCTGGCTTACGAGCTTGAATTCATCTGTCTTTGCGTTTGCGTTGTTGCCGCTTTTGCCGCAGGCTGCAAGGCCAAGAAGCATAGCAAGCACCAACAGAACACTGATGATCGTTTTAAGATTTTTTCTCACTTTAGAGAACCTCCTTAAATAATACAAACATTCGACGCTTTGGGCACAAAATAAAACAGCAGCCTCAAAAAGACTGCTGCGTCCGTATTTCACAGCTGTTATCCGTATCCGTTTATCCGCGGGCGAATATCACTTAGCTCTGAGCAGGTCTTCTGACTTATGCACATGGTCCGTGTTTTGGACGGATCCTCACCGCGCCCTGCCTTCCCGGCTTTTGCCAGTGACAGGCCCCATGGC
>CADALS010000215.1 GCA_902788795.1 uncultured Eubacteriales bacterium
GGAACCAGAGAGTAGCTGTCATGAACAAGGCAGCCCTTGGATTCCCAGAACTTAAGGAACATCTTTCTGATCTCATTAACTCCGAGATATTTCATTGTATATATCCTCTTTTCAAATTGATTTTCGAATTTATATTTTATATCATTTCTGCTTTGTTGTAAATCTCAAAACAAAGCAAAATAGCGGTCTCAGTGCTTTCTTGTATTCTTAAGCCTTGGATCGTCCGGATCTACTATCTCTATGTTCTCCAGCTGGCGCTTGAAATTCTCTCTGAATTCCGCAAGGAACTTTTCCCTGAGCACTTTCTGCTCCGCAAGTTCTTCCTTTGTGAGCCCTGTGCTCTTCTTTTTGTGAGCGAGCTCGTTTATCCTGTCCAGTTCTTCCTGTTTCATTACGGGTCCTTTGTGATCGTTATCAGATCTTTAATGTTTTCGTAGGTGGAGCTTCCTATACCGCGGACCTCGGTTATCTCTTCTTTGGACACGAATCCGCCGTAAAGCTCCCTGTATTCTATTATGGCGCGGGCTCTTACCTCTCCTATTCCGGGGAGCAGCATAAGCTCTTCCACACCAGCTTTGTTTATATCAATTGCAGCTGTTATATTATCCTGACTTACAGCCGGCACATCGTAAAAAACGATATTCTCTGACTGCAATGGCTGGGTGCGCGTAAACCACAGCAGATTCCCCGCAGCGGCTGCTGCGCAGAACAGCGCAATTGCTGTATTTTTAAGTATTTTCAGCTTCATGACTGCCTTTCCGCAAGCCATCCCGCGGGATAGTTTATCATTACAGATTATGGCAGTCAATACAAATTTATTCTTCGGTTCGCTTTACGTAAGCTATGCAGCAGACCAGCGTGGTAAGAGGTATCGTAAGCAGTATTCCAAGGCTTCCGAGTATGGCCTGCAGAAGCTCTACGCATATGCTTTCGGTGTTGAGCATCATAAGCATGGAACTGGAGAAAGACACCCTTAAAAGTATGCTGCAAAGCGAGCTTCCTATGTACGCAAGCACCAGAGTGTTGGCCATGGTGCCCATAACGTCTCTTCCGATGTTTAGGCCGCTTTTGAAAAGGTCCCTGAAGCTTATATCCGGAGCGTGCCTGTGCACCTCGTAAAGAGAAGACGAAATGTCCATTGCTACGTCCATTACCGCACCCATGGCACCAATGGTTATCATTGCAAATATAAGGCCTCTAAGGTCTATGGAACCGCCGTTTTCATTCATTATCTGAAGATATATAGAGTGCTCGTCTATTACACCAGTAAGATGCATTATGCGGTCGTAAACTATCTCCAGTATTCCGGCTGTCATAACACCGAAAGCGCAGCCAAGCATGGTGTTTACGGACTTGGACGTAAGGCTGTTGGTGAGCAGCAGAGTCATTACGATGGTGAATATGCAGACGATCACGGTCCAAAGGTAGATGTTTTTGCCGCTCAGCACCGCAGGCAGGAACACGTAGAACACCGCAAGGCAGGTGAACGCCAGAGAGACTACAGTGCTTAGGCCCTTCCACCTTCCGAACACTATAAGCAGGACCAGGAAGATGATGCCCAGTATCAGCACGTGATCGAAACGCGCGTAACTTCCGAAAGGATAAAAGCCGTCTCCTGCGTCAAAAAGGACTACTTTGTCCCCTACTTTAACGAAACGTTCGCCTGTCTCGTAATAGCTGTCCATCTGCTGGTAGGAATCAACGCTCTGGCCTTTCATATCTCCGCTGAGGACCTTGGCACGGAAGTACTGGGTCTGCTGGACATAGCCGGTATCCGGGTCTGTTTCTTCGTAGAGAATGCTGAGCTCTGTAACCTCCGCCTTGATGTTTCCGGCGGTGTTTTCCAAAAGCTTAAGGCCTTTGCTTACATAAACGTGAGCTCCGTATATAAAAGCTGCAGAAAGCACGAATGTAACGATACAGACTATTACAGCTTTAACTTTTTCCCCGCGCGCGGGGTCTGTTTCAGAATGTTTCATAAAGTGACACCAGCTTTCCGTCAGAGTTCTTTCCTAAAAGATCTATGCGTATTATCCTGCAGTCCGAAAGATCGGTATCAAGGCCTGCAAAGCGGAAATAGCTTTCGAGAAGCTTTCCCGGGTTTAAGGTCTCGTTGCTTGCGCAGCGCAGCATAAGTTTAAGCACCAGAGGATCCAGGCCTTGCGGCTCTACGGAAAAGATCATATCCTTGATGTCTTTTTCCACAAGCTTTTTTGTCTTCTTATCTTTCTTAATGATAAGTATCCTGTCCTGAGCAAGGAATTCCGGCAGCTGGCCTGCAGCATCGCTTTTAAGGGGCAAAACAGCCTCATACAGCGCCGTTTCGCACGCGGACGATAAATTATTCGAAGTGCGCTCTTTTTCTCTACAATCGGTGAATATTATGCCCTCGGGCATGGACGAATTCAGCTTATCCACAAGCTCTGCGCAATCGTAAGAGATCAGCGTGTCTATTTCGAAATACTCGCAGATGCTCTCGTATCCAAGGGACAAAGGCTGGACCACGTTTATAAGCTCGTGAGGGTTGTAACCGTTGGAATACGCCACCTTTATGCCGGCCTTTTTGATGGCGCGCTTAAACAGCCTAACCAGGTCCAGGTGAGAT
>CADALS010000216.1 GCA_902788795.1 uncultured Eubacteriales bacterium
GCTGCCGGTGGACGAAAACTCTGCGCTCTGGTTGCAGAGCACGGTACCGTCTATGCGGCCTTCTACCTTCATTGAATCCAACGCAGCCTCGCCGATAAGCGCTCCGTGCTCGGAGATAGCAACGCTGCTGGTGGACCTGATGTTGCCCCTGAGCGTGCCCTTGATCTCCACAGGATCCTTGGTGTCGAAATTGCCTATCATGGTTATGCCTTCGCCGATCTTGGTGGTTGGCGCCGGCTTGAACACGGGCTTAACGGGTTCCGGCTCGCTGACCGGTTCCTGGAACTTCTTGAGCTCTTCTTCGTTTATGACCGGTGGTTCCGGTTCTTTCTTTCTTCCAAACATGTTTATCCCCTTATCAGTTTTTTGCGGCTAAGCGTGACGCGATTGCCGCTGCTGCTAGTTGTGCGTTTTTGTCTACCATTTATAATACACTAAAATGAAATTGCGGGCAAGTGCATTCGGTGTTATAATTTGCGCATAGTATCGTTTTCTCTGGCCGTCAAAGGGGCTATAAATGGATAAATATATTGGAGTTCTCGCAAATACGGGCCTTATCGTACTGGGCACCGTCATAGGATGCATCTTCCGTTCGGAAAAGGTAAAGCGCGTGGCGGAGCGCGTGTTCCAGCTCTTTGCGCTTTTCGTGATCCTGATGGGCGTGGAGGGGGCGCTTGGCATCAAGGAGCCGTTCAAAGCGCTGATTTTTATGGTGCTGGGCACCGCTATCGGAGAGCTCATAGACATAGACAAGCAGATGAACCGCCTGGGCGACTGGGTGCAGAGCAAGTTCAGCAAAGGTCCCGAAAAGAATGCAACAGAAGGTGCGGACGCAGCGCAGCCCAGCAGGCTGGGCAACTTCTCCGAGGGCATGGTGCAGGCCGTGCTGCTGTTCTGCATTGGTTCCATGACCTTCATCGGCGCGCTGGAGTCCGGCATCCAGAACGTGCACACCACCTACATAACCAAGGGCGCGCTTGACAGCATAGGCGCCATTACCTTTGCCGCCACCTACGGGCCAGGCGCAGGGCTTTCTGCCGTGTTCGTGCTGTTCTACCAGGGCCTTCTGGTTGCTGGCGCATCTCTTCTGGAGCCCATACTGCTGCCGGAAGTCGTTGCGCTGTCTGCACAGATAGGCAGCATCTTCCTGATCGGAATCGGCTTCAACATGCTGGCCATCAAGAAGATCAAAGTGGCCAACTTCCTGCCCGCAATGTTCCTCCCCATGATCTGGCAAGCCATCAGCTCCCTGTTTTAAGCTTATCCGGCTTTCAGTGGTTTTTCGTTCTGTCTTATAGTTTTGTGTTTTTCTGATGCGCGGCCTGCCCGCGGCATCGGGGACACTCAGGGAACCCGGTCCTTAGCGATCGGCGAGCTGCAGGCGAAGACGGAGCTTAGGACCGCTGGGAGGGTCCCCTGGTAGCGAGAGCGTGTCCCAGTGCCGCAGGCAGAGCCAGCATCAGAAAAACATATAATCTATAATGAATGATACAACCGCTAAAAACCGAATAGCCGGGCTGCTTGCTCTATTGGGCGCGGCGTTCGTATGGGGCATAGCCTTCGTCTTTCAGGTGGAGGGCATGGACCACTGCCCGCCCGTCACTTTTATGGCGGCCAGGTGCTTTCTGGCATCTGTCTTTCTGGCAATAGTCGTTGCTGTGGTCCGCGGTCCCAAAGAGGTCTTCCGCTTCAACGCCGCAACGCTCAAAGGCGGCATAGGCTGCGGCCTTTTCATCACCGTCGCAAACAACCTCCAGCAGATCGGGATCCAATACACCACCGCCGGAAAAGCTGGCTTTATAACCTCCATGTATATGCTTTTTGTGCCGATCTTGGGCGCACTGATTTTCAGTCGCAAGGTCCGGGCCAAGACCTGGATAGCTGTGATCATAGGCGCAGTGGGCATGTACCTGCTCTCTATCAAGGAGGGCTTTACCATAGGCCAGGGCGATGCCTACGTTTTCGGCTGCGCGATTGTTTTCGCCGGCCACATACTCTGCGCGGACTACTATTCCGCAGACGCCGACCCTATCAAGATGAGCTTCCTGCAGTTCGTTGTGGCCTTCCTGGGCTCCGCCATCTGGGCGCTGATCGCTGAAACTCCAACGCTTGAAGGCCTCTGGGCGGCGCGCGTTTCCATAGCCTACGTGGGCATTATGTCCGCAGGCGTGGGCTACACCCTGCAGCTGGTGGGGCAGAAGAGCACCAAACCGGAGGCTGCGGCACTTATCATGAGCCTTGAGGCCGTCTTTGCCGCGCTGGCCGGCTGGGTGCTGCTGCGCGAGGCCATGACCACCCGCGAGCTTTTCGGCTGCGTGCTGATGTTTGCCGCTATACTGCTTGTCCAGCTGGAGCTTCCTAAAAAACAGACCGGGCAGCAGCGCCGTCCCTAAGTTTATGCAAAGCCTTGACAATCCAACGTTTTTAAGCGATAATAAACGGTAGTCCGCTTTATTTCGGACCACCGTTTTTAACAAGGAGCAACTGATGGCAACTTGCATCGTCAACAACTCCATGATGGGCATGCGCGTGCGCGGGGGAGCCGCGCTGCT
>CADALS010000217.1 GCA_902788795.1 uncultured Eubacteriales bacterium
ACGATTAGTTTTTGCGCTGCGGATAAAGCCGGAGGCCTACTATGTACGAATACGAAAAAGACCATATCGCAAAACTCAGACCCTACCTTCCCGAATGCTGCGTGCTCCTGAAAAAGAACGGAGCTTTCCCGCTGGACGGCCCCTGCAAAATAGCGGCCTACGGCAACGGAGTAAGTGACACGCTAAAGGGCGGCACAGGCTCCGGAGAGGTCAATTCCAAATACTACGTTACGGTGGAGATGGCCCTTGCGGACGCAGGCTTTGAGCTAATAGACACCCAGTGGCTTAGGGACTACGAAAAGGTTCGCGCGGAGGCTAAGAAGGCTTTCAGGAAAAAGCTTACAGAAGGCAAGAAAGGCATTGCCGGGGCTTTGATGATCGCTATGGGCGCATCCATGCCGGAGCCTGAATACGAGCTTCCTCTGGACTTTTCTGCGGACGCTGCCATCTACGTGCTTTCCCGCATCTGCGGCGAGGGTTCCGACAGGCAGGTCATAAAAGGGGACTTCCTGCTTACTGAAACTGAGATAGGAAACATCCTGGCCCTGGACGCGGCTTACGATAAGTTCATGCTGGTGATCAACACCGGCGGCCCGGTGGATCTTGCTCCTGTTGCAAGCGTCGGAAACATCCTGGTGCTCTCGCAGCTTGGCGTGGAGACCGGTTTTGCGCTTACAGACATACTGCTTGGAAAGGCTTCTTCTTCCGGAAAGCTTGCTACGAGCTGGGCAAGGCCCGCCGAATACTGCCCGGACGTGGATCTTTCCGACCCGGACGACACCCTCTACAAAGAGGGCGTTTATGTAGGCTACCGCTACTTCGATTCAGTCGGAAAGAAGGCTATGTACCCGTTCGGATACGGCCTTTCATATACAGATTTCAGGTTCAATACTGTAAAGGCTTCCGCTGCAGGCAGCCGCGTAACGGTTTCCGCAAGGGTTGTGAACAAGGGCAGCTTTGCGGGCAAGGAAGTGCTGCAGCTCTACGTTTCTTCCCCCAAAGGCGAGATAGACAAGCCCTATCAGGACCTTGCAGGCTTTGTAAAGACCAGGGAGATAGAGGCCGGAAAGAGCCAGAACGTAAGCATCAGCTTTGATCTTACGGACCTTGCGGTGTTCGACGAGGCTCACTGCAGGTACCTGCTGGAAGGCGGGGACTATGTCCTAAGGCTAGGCAGGAGCAGCGTTGATACTCAGCCTGTTGCTGTTGTGCGCCTGGCTGAGACCGTTGTGCTCAGGGTGGCCGGCCGGCTGGTCGGAACATCCGGTTTCGAGGACAAGTCCTACATCTGCGAGAGGCCGGAAGAGGACCTCTCAAAGCTTCCTGTAATAGATATCGATCCTTCGTCTCTTAGATACGAGGCTAAAGAATACAGAAGCCGCGTGCTCTCCGAGACCAACTCCATGAGCGATGAGCAGCTGGCGCTGCTTTGCACCGGCGCTTTTAAGAGCGGGCTTGGATCGCTGAGCGTTATAGGCAACGCGTCGTCCCACGTCAGTGGCGCTGCCGGAGAAAGCTACAGCTATGAAGGAGTTCCGCCCATCGTTATGGCTGACGGCCCCGCGGGCTTAAGGCTCACCAGGTCCTTCTACAGGGATAAGGACGGAGTCCACGGCATAGGCGGCATAGGCCTTCCCGAGAGCGTTTCGGACATGCTCCCGGCACCGGTCAAGGCTCTGATGGGAGGCGGAAAGAACCCCAGCATCCCGGAAGGCTCGGTGGTGGAGCACCAGTACGCGACAGCAATTCCAATAGGCACCGCTATTGCCCAAAGCTGGAACACCCAGCTTGCGGAGCTCTGCGGAGACATAGTAGGGGACGAGATGCAGCGCTTCGGCGTGCAGCTGTGGCTTGCACCGGCTCTGAACATCCACAGAAGCGTGCTCTGCGGAAGGAACTTCGAGTACTTCTCGGAAGATCCTCTGATCAGCGGCAAGTTTGCTGCGGCCATCACCAGGGGCGTGCAGAAGCACCCGGGCTGCGGCGTTACGATCAAGCACTTTGCGGCCAACAATCAGGAGCTTTCCAGGTATAACAACAACAGCTGCGTGTCCGAAAGGGCGCTGCGCCAGATTTACCTTAAAGGCTTTGAGATATGCATCAGGGAGGCAAAACCGCTTGCGGTCATGACCTCTTACAACCTCATAAACGGCGTGCACAGCTCCGAAAGCCGCGGCCTTACCGAGGACTTCCTGCGCGGCGAGTGCGGTTTCGAAGGCATAGTAATGACGGACTGGGTGATAGGCATCATGTCTGCCTTCGGAGAGCACAAGCACAGGGGCGCGGACGCAGGCTGCGTTATCAAGGCCGGCGGAGACCTCTTCATGCCAGGCAGCAGAAAGGATGCGGACAGCATACTGGCAGCCCTTGCGGACGGCAGCCTTACCCGCCAGCAGCTTAAAGAGAGCGCCAGCCGCGTCATAGCCATGGCCCGCCGCCTCTCCCGTTAGCATAGGGGACGGTTCCAACAGCACTTGGGGACGGTTCTCAGGTGCCAACTTCACAATTAACATAGGGGACGGTTAGGCACTTGGGGACGGTTCT
>CADALS010000218.1 GCA_902788795.1 uncultured Eubacteriales bacterium
CAGGTAAGGCGCCGTGCCGTGTATGGCCTCGAACAGCGCGTATTTGTTGCCTATATTCGAAGAGCTTGCCGTTCCAAGGCCTCCCTGGTGCTCTGCCGCAATATCCGTGATAATATCTCCGTAGAGGTTGGGCAGGACTATCACCTCTATGCCCTTGTTGAACTCCGGGTCCAGCATCTTGGCCGCCATGGCGTCCACCAGGCGCTCCTGTATCTCTATCTCCGGATATTCCTCTCCGACCTTGCGGACAGCCTTGATAAAGTTGCCGTCCACCAGCTTTACTATATTTGCCTTGGTAACTATAGTTACGTTGTGCTTTCCATTCTTTCTGGCAAACTCAAATGCTGCGCGCGCTATCCTCTCCCCGCCCTGCGCCGTAAGGACCTTGAAGTCTACGGCAAGATCTTCGCTCACCTGTATGCCTTTGTTGCCAAGTATGTATTCTCCTTCTATGTTTTCGCGGAAGAAGGTCCAGTCTATGCCTTTTTCCGGAATGCGCACGGGACGCACAGCTGCAAACAGGTTAAGGCCGCGCCTTAAAAGGGAGTTTGCGCTTACAAGGTTGGGAAGCCCGTCTCCTGCACGCGGCGTTACGAAAGGCCCTTTTACAAGCACATTGCACTTCTTGCACTCCTCAAAGACCTCCGGCGGAAGCGACTCCATCCTTGCCACTCGGTTTTCTATGGTCATGCCCTCTATAGTGCGCAGCTCCACCCTGCCGGACGCCAGCTCCGGCGCCAGAAGCTCCTTTGCAACGCGCAGAGCCTGCTCCATAATGATAGGGCCTATCCCGTCTCCGGGAAGTATGCCTACTACTATATGATCCAGCTTTGAAAAGTCCGTTACTTCCGTATCTTTTTTCATAGCTTCTATGCGGTCCATCTCGCCTTCCAGAAGCTGCGCGAATCTTTCTTTTGCTATCCTTATCTGTTCTGCTCTGTCTGCCATCTCTGTTCTCCTTTTGGATACGCTGCGCCCGATGATATGATCTTTATGCTGCAATTATACCCTCTGAAGCCCGGCTCTGTGAAATGCCTGAATAGTCATAGAGCCCATAACATCAAGGGCTCAAAGCTCATTGATATTTACAAAACGGCGCTTAAGGTTTAAAATTTAAGTGTTGTATCATGCGCATCACAGGAAAAGCACAATGGATCTTCAGAAGTTCAATTACATACTGAAAGTTGCCCAGACCGGAAACATAACCAAGGCCGCGGAGGAGCTGTACATGACCCAGCCCGCTCTCAGCCGTTTTATAGCAAGGGTCGAATCCGAAGAAGGGATCACTATATTCGACCGCAGCACATCTCCGATGAGTCTCACCTACGAAGGCAGACTTTACGTGGAGACGATAAAAAAGATGGTAGAGCTCAATGATCTCCTAAGAGACGAGCTCTCCGAGATATCCGCAGGCAATAAAGGCGAGCTTTCCATTGGTATTCCGCAGAACAGAGCTATAAGCCTCCTTCCGGAGGTGCTGCCGGAGTTCACTGCAAAATACCCTAATGTAAAGATACGCACGTCAGAACACAACACCGAAGGCTTAAGAGAAGACATTCTGAAAGGACGTGTGGATTTTGCCATACTTCCTATTACGGACCAGGTATCGGATCTTAAATGCGAAGAACTATTCAAAGAAGAACTGTTTCTGATCTCAACAAAGGATCATCTTCCGGAAAGCTCATGGCACCTTAACGAGGACGGGCAGAAAGTAGCTGATATAACAGCCCTTAAGGACGAAAGATTCATACTTCTTAAACCGGGCTACGGGATCAGGACCGCTATAGATCTTCTGTTCGATTACCACGGGCTGAGACCCAGGATCTTCTTAGAGACCACTGCAAACGAGACAGCGTTCAGCCTTGCTGCCGCAGGTCTCGGACTGGCTATAGTTCCGGAAAGATGCCTTAAGACCCAGAAACACCCGCGTCCTATAGATACATTCAAGCTGTCCGACAGCGGCATGAAATGGACTATAGGAGCCATATTCACGCCCGGCTCCAGAAGAAAGCTTTTTGCGGAAAAATTCATTCAGATAGTAAGGAAAAAATACAATGGATGAGAAGGATTTTGAACTGCTTTGCGATCTTTCCAAGACCCTCAATCTTACAAAGACGTCGCAGAACCTGTTTACCACCCAGTCGGCTTCCACAAAGCGCCTTCAGAAGATAGAAGAAGAGCTTGGGAAGACCCTTTTCCTGCGCACAAAGCGCGGCCTTGTAATGACGCCTCTTATGGAGGAGATACTGCCATTCATAGACCAGATAGCAGGATCTCTGGATAATGTGCGCAGCATAGCGGCAGCCGCGGACGGAGAGATCTCCGGAACGCTGAGCATTGGAATATCCTCCAACTACGCACGCTACAGGCTGCCCTGGGTGCTGGAACGCTTTATGAAGCAGTACCCCAAGGTAGATATTAAGATAAACGCTCACCGCAGCCCTTCCCTGTACGCAGACCTGAGCAAAGGCACTCTTCACGCAGCTATAGTAAGGGGCGAATACAACTGGACAGACAGCGATATTATTT
>CADALS010000219.1 GCA_902788795.1 uncultured Eubacteriales bacterium
AAGAAGACCAAGCTCGACTGGAAGCTTATCGGCAAGGCATTCCTTGTGGCTCTGATCGTAGTAGCCGCTGGATGGTCCTACCTGCGCCTGCAGGGCGACATCCTTGGAACAGACTTCTACTGCCTGTTCTTCGGCTTCAGGCCTATCCCCTGGAATAAGTTCATCAACTATATTCCTTACATGATCTTCTGGATCCTTGCATTCATCGTTGGCGCGCTCGGCATGAACGTAGAGCGCAGGCTGCCCTCTACCGGAAACGAGAAGAAGGACTTCATCATCGCTATAGTCTTCAACTCCTTCCTGAGCATGATCATGATAACCATCATGGTATTCGTAGAGAACCACATCCAGATCCATGTTGTCGGAAGCAATGCAACTGCGCTTGCAAACTGGGGCATCGCGATCTGCCGTCTGTGGGGCATGCCGGTCGGAATGACCATAGCCGGCGTAGGCCAGACCTACCTCTACAGAAAGAGCGGTTCCATCTGGCTGGGCGCCTTCACCATGGGCATCATCTGCTGCTTCGCAGCATCCCTCTACGGCCAGTTCCGTCTGTAGTCTGAAACATCATAATACGCACTTCTTTTTAAAACGAAAGCCCGCAGCTAAGTCTGCGGGCTTTTGTCTTTAGTAACTGCACTAAGGCGGATAAAGTGGTATAATCAATATAATGAGTAACTATACTGCAACAACTCAATACACGGCAGCCGGCATCTACGTGCACGTGCCGTACTGCATCAAGAAGTGCAGGTACTGCGATTTCGTGAGTTTCGAAAAGGCCTCGGAAGATGAGTATTTCGAGAAGGTGGCGGCGGACATCAAGCGCGCAGGGCAGGCAATCAAGCTTGCTGTGGATACTGTCTTTTTCGGCGGGGGCACACCTTCGCTGGCAAGCAGGGAGCAGCTGGCGATGGTGATGGACGCCATCAGGGAGAGCTTTAAGATAGCTGAGGATCCGGAGATCACAATAGAGGTGAACCCGGAGACTATCACGGCGGAGAAGGCCGCGGAGCTCAAAAGCCTTGGTTTCAGCCGCATCAGCATGGGTGTGCAGAGCCTGGACGACAACGTTCTGGCGGCAATGGGCAGAGTCCACAGCGCGGACAGGGCAAGGCTGGCTTTTAAGATCCTCAGGGAGGCCGGCTTTGACAACATCAATCTGGATCTGATATTCGGGGCGCCGATGCGTGATCCCAGCAGCCAGAAAGATATAGGGCAGACCTTTGAGTCCTGGCAGAGCACTCTGGACGAGGTAATTGCGATGGCTCCGGAGCATATTTCTTTCTACAGCCTGCAGCTGGAGGAGGGTACGCCGCTGTTTGAGGCGTACAGGAGCGGCCGGGTGGAGCTTCCTGCCTGGGAGGACAACCGGAGGATGTACCATTACGCAGTTGAAATGCTGCGGGAAAAAGGGTATCATCATTATGAGGTCAGCAATGCAGCAAGGCCTGGTTTTGAGTGCAGGCACAACCTGAAATACTGGACCATGCAGCCCTACCTGGGCTTCGGCACGAGCGCTCACAGCTTTACAGGGCTGTGCAGGGGCGAGGCCGATTGGAGTCGAGGCGTGGAGGTCTGCGAGGCCGGTCCGGGAAGCGTGCCACAGGGCTGCGAGACCGGCCAGGAAAGCGGAGAAAACGCCGCAAACGCCTGCAAATACAGCATTTTCGGCCTTGAGCCGGAGTCTCTTGCGGACCTTAAAGGGGACTTCATCTTTACCCAGCTGAGGCTCACAGGCGGCCTGGATGCAGAGCTTTACAAGGCTGTATTCGGCACAGAGTTCGCAGAAGACTTCGGAGGGGGCGGCAAGTTGCAAAAGCTGATAAAAGAAGGCCTGCTGCAGGCCACGGAAAAGGGTTTTAAGCTCACCCCAAAAGGCTTGGATAACACAAATCCGGTAATGGAGGAACTTCTGGCAGCGCTTCCTTAAAGGCGCGGCCGGTTCCTTTAAGATATTTACGCGAAGGCGTGGAGGAACAAGATGGATAAGAAGTACGTAATGGCTCTGGACGAGGGCACATCAAGCTGCAGATGCATACTTTTCGACCGCGAAGGCAACATGAAGAGCGTTGCGCAGAGGTCGTTCAAGCAGATATATCCCAAGCCGGGCTGGGTAGAGCACGATGCCATGGAGATCTGGGCAAGGCAGATGGGTGTTGCTGTTGAGGCCATGGAAAAGATAGGCGCCAAGGCTGAGGACATAGCGGGCATAGGCATCACGGACCAGCGCGAGACCACCGTTGTCTGGGACAAAAAGACCGGCCTTCCTGTCTGCAACGCCATAGTCTGGCAGTGCAGGCGCACCGCTGAGTACTGCGATTCCCTTGTTGCAGCAGGCTATTCCGACATGATAAAGTCCAAGACGGGACTTCTTATAGACGCGTACTTCTCCGGAACCAAGCTCCGCTGGATACTGGAAAACGTTCCGGGCGTCCGCGAAAGGGCAGAGAACGGTGAGCTGCTGTTCGGAACCATAGACACCTGGCTGATCTGG
>CADALS010000220.1 GCA_902788795.1 uncultured Eubacteriales bacterium
GTTTATCTTTTTGGCAAGATCCTTGCCCTCGTCAGTGAGAGTTATAAGTATGCGGCGGCGGTCCTCCGGGTTGATGGTCCTGTTTATGAAGCCGTTTTTTTCCAGCTGGTCGCAGGTGCTGGTCATGGTCTGCCTTGTTACAAGCAGGTCCGATGCCATGGCGCTGGGCTCTACGCCTTCCGGGTGGTCGTTGATGTACCAGATGCTGCGGTATATGTTATACCCTACGCCCATTGCTGATATGAGCCTGTTTTGCCTGTCCTGCTCCATAAAGCCGGCGAAGAAAAACTGCCGGTTGAGCGAATCCAAAATTTCTTTATCCGTCATCTTTCCGTCTCCTCATGATTGCTAGCTCCATAATACACTAAGGTGCTTAATAATTCAACCAGAAGAATTATTAGATTTCGGATTATATGGCGCCGCGGCACTTGGGGACGGTTCTTTGGTGCCAAAATGTGCAAAAGGGACGGTTCTTTTTACACATTTGCGAAATTAGGGACGGTTCTCAGTTTCGTGGCGGCTTGTAGCGCAGGACTTGCTTGAGGGCGGTGGCCTTGTCTATGCCGGCCAGGCGCAGCTTGTGAGCATAGGCGAGTAGGTCGTGGAAGTATTCGCCGGGCTGAAGGCCGGCCTCGATAAGGTCCTTGCCGGTAACGAATGGCGCGGCCATGGTGTCCTGGTAGGCCTGCAGGCGCTCGAAAAGAAAAGCGCTGTCCCCCGTGAACGGCGTGCTGCCGGACATCACGGGCTTATCGGACATGGCCATGTAGATGAGGTCCTTGGGGGCGGCAGCTTCGTCGAACATGTGGTTGGTGCTCTTGACGGACGCCTTGCTGAAGGCGGCCATGTTGGGCTTCATGTGCAGCGGCACCATGTTGAGGACGTAGTCTGCCACGGCTTGCTCCCCGGTTATGCGGCGCAGGAAGGCCTCTATGAGCGGCAGGCCCAGGGTCTCGTGGCCGTAGGCGTGGATGCGGCCGTTCTTTTCCTCTGTGGTGACGATCTTGCCGAGGTCGTGGAGCAGCGTCAGGAGCATAAAGCGGTACGGCTCGGATGCCTCCGCGCGGTGGCTGGCGGCGCGGTCTATCACCTGCATGGTGTGGGTCCAGACATCGCCTTCCGGGTGGTAGACGGGGTCCTGGGGCAGGCCGATCAGCTGCTGCAGCTCCGGGAACCAGGTGCCGAGCTGGTCCATGCTGCGGAGGGTCTCGAAGAAGACGGAAGGTTTTGAGGCTTTGAGAAGGGCCTTTTTGAGCTCTCCTTCCACGCGCTCACGGGACAGGCCGGACAGGTCCATGCGGCTGCAGAGGGCTATGGTCTGCGGGGCAACGGTGAAGTTGAAACGTGCGGCAAACTGGGCGCAGCGCAGCACGCGGAGCGGGTCCTCGGCAAAGCTGGCGTCGTCCACGTGGCGCAGGATGCCGGCCTTAAGATCCGCGCGGCCGCCAAATGGATCCAGAATCTCCCCGGTAAGGACGTCCTGCATCATGGCGTTGATGGTAAAATCGCGGCGGCGGGCAGCCTCCGTGGTGCCAAGGAACGGGTCCACAAAGACCTCAAAGTCCCTGTGGCCGCGTGGCGCACCTGCCGCACTGTCCGGGCTGCCTTGGGGCGCACTGACCGCCCTCTCCTTGCGCGGCATGGCAATGTCTATGCTGTGCCCGGCCAGGCCGTAGATGCCAAAGCTGCTGCCGTACTGCAGCACCTCCCCCACCTGCTCAAGCACGCCGCGAAGCTGCTGCGGGCTCAGGCCGTGGACTTCTATATCTATGTCCTTATGGTCTGCCGAGTCCGATGAGGCTGCGATGCTGACGGAGCTGCCTGGCTCCCTATCTGCCGCACTGCCGGAGCTGCCTGGCTCCCTATCTGCCGCACTGCCGGAGCTGCTTGGCTCCACATCCTCCGCGCTGCAGGGATTGCTTGGTTCCCCAGTCTCCGCGCTGCACAGCAATTCATCGCGCACGAAACCGCCGACGAAATATGCCCTTCCGCCGGCCTGCGCTGCAAGCTCCGCTATTCTTTTTGCAGTTTCTAAGTCTGTCATTGATTATCTATGGATTAGGCAAAACGCCTCATATTTTAGTTATTTCGGTAAAGTTTAAAATGTCATTAGACAAAAGCCCCGTAAAACTACCTGTTTTGCCTAAAAATATCCTCTCAAAACGCATGTTTGGCGTCAAGATCTTACACTTTTCAAGTTTAATGGATCGTTTTTGCGCGGTTTTCGGACAAAACCAGGTGTTTTACGGAGAATTGTCCGAAACTGCGGAGCCACCCCGAGACTGCAGGGCTCGCAGATTTAGGCAAAATGCATATTAATTTGGCTGTTTTGGTAAAGCCCAAAATGCCTTTAGGCAAAACACCTACAAATCCGCCTATTTTGAGCTGACCCCCAAAAAGTAGAGTCACAAATATACTATCTATCCTCGCTCATAGTATTCAAGCGGAGTAAGATAACCGTTAGCTTCGTGTGGCCTTTC
>CADALS010000221.1 GCA_902788795.1 uncultured Eubacteriales bacterium
CTCTGCCTTATGCAGGAGAACAAGGGCCTGTTCCAAAGGGCTGCCATGATGTCCGGCGGCGGCATGTTCCCCAAGTTTGCGCTGCCCAAGAAGGCCGAGGATACCCATGAGTACTGGGACGGCTACATGAAGACCGCAGGGTGCAGCAGCCTGGAAGAGCTTAAAAAGCTTGGCAAAAAGGAGCTGATGGACGCGCTGGAGGCCTACAAACAGACCCGCAAGGACAACATGTACAACACAATGCCTGTGGTGGACGGCTGCCTTCTTAAGGCCCCTGTGGACACGCTGATAGACCATCCCCTGGACCTGGACTACATGATAGGCTACACCAACACGGATATGTACGCGCCGGTCATGGGCTGGATAGGCAATAAGTTCGGAAAGAAGAACGATGCTTATATATACTTTTTCGATATAGACTCCCCGGGAGACAACAACGGAGCCTTCCATTCCTGCGATCTTCGCTACATGTTCGGAAGGCTGGAGGAGTCCTGGAGGCCCTACGGCGAAAGGGACTACGAGGTTTCCGCTCAGCTTATGGGCTACATGGCTGGCTTCGCAAAGAGCGGGGATCCAAACGGCCCCGGGCTTCCGAAGTGGCAGCCCTGCAGCGGAGGAAAGCGCAGAGTGCTCTGCTTTAAGCCCTCCGGCACGGCAATGGGCGGTACGCCTTACCTCAGGATGACCCGCAACATGCTTACCAAAGGAGATCCCAAAGCATGAAATTCAGACATCTGTTCAAACTAAAAGCGGCAACGCCATCCACCCGCATCTACGATGCGGACGGAGTTACTATGCGGCTGGACTTTCTTAAGGACATGCTGAGGGTGGCTTTGGTGAGGGATGGCAGCAGCCTTATCCCTACCTGGAGCGTCTGTCCGGAAGGCGCGGAATGCCCGCTTGAAGGCAGGAACAAGCTGTCCCTGGACGGCCTTGAGACTGCGGCTCCAAAGGTGGAAGACGACGGGCAGACCCTGCGCTTTGAGCTTGGCGGCCTGCGCTTTTGCGTGGAGCTTATGAACTTCCGCATCACCGCGGAGAACGACAAGGGCGTGGTCTACCAGGACAGGAGCGGCCTTGCATATAATTTTGCCGGCGAGCTTGGGGACGGCTTCGTCCACTACACAAGAAGGGAAGAGGACCAGAAGATCTTCGGCCTTGGCGACAAGTGCGGCCACGTGGATAAGAACGGCTGCAGCTTTGCTATAGGCGCCGGAGACTCCATGGGCTTTAAGGCTAAAAACAGCGATCCGCTGTACAAGCAGATACCGTTTTACATCTGCCAAAACAGCGCCGGGACCTACGGGCTGTACTACGACACCTACAGCAACGGCCGCGCGGACTTCGGCAGGGAGCACGACAACTACTTTGAGCCCTTCAATTCCATGCGCCTCGAAGAAGAAAGCATGGTCTTCTACCTGTTGACAGGCAGCTATATTGACATAATACAGCATTTCGTCAAGTTAACCGGAGGCTTCTGCGAAGTGCCTGAATGGGCTTTCAAATACTGCGGAAGCACCATGGAATACACTGATGCGCCGGACACGGACGCCAGGCTGAGCGGCTTTATAGAAAAATGCAGGGAGTGGGGCATAGACGCGGGCGGTTTTTACATGTCCAGCGGCTACACCCAGATAGGAGACAAGCGCTGCGTGTTCAACTGGAACACGGACAAGGTGCCCGATCCTGCAGGCCTTGCGGCACACTTTGCGGCAAACGGCATGCAGCTGATCCCAAACGTCAAGCCGGCGTTTCTTACGGATCATCCCATGTATGATATGATAGCAGAAAACGGCTGGTTCCTGCACTACAAGGACGGAAGCCCTGCTCAGTTTCCGTTCTGGGGCGGCATGGCAAGCTACCTGGACTTCACTAACAGTGGAGCCTTTGAGTTCTGGAAGAGCTGTGTAAAGGAAAAGCTTGCGGAGCTTGGCTACTGCAGCATTTGGAACGACAACAACGAATACGACGTCTGGGATAAGGACGTTTTGGCAGACGGTTTCGGAAGGCCTCTTCCGGCCCGCCTTATAAGGCCTCTCTTCTCCTTGCTTATGGCAATGGCAAGCCGCCAGGCCTGCGAGGAAGTGCGCAGGAGCGCGGTGCCTCTCAAAACCGAAGATCCGCTGTTCATGGTATCCCGCTGCGCTCCTGCCGGCATGCAGAGGGTGGCCACCACCTGGACAGGGGACAACTACACCAGTTTCGAGGAGCTGCGCTGGAATCACTACCAGGCCATGACCATGGCGCTTTCTGGTTTTGCCTTCTTTGGGCAGGACATCGGAGGCTTTGCGGGTCCGAGGCCAGGCAAAGAGCTCTTCCTCCGCTGGCTGCAGTACGGCGTCTTTATGCCAAGGTTCGTGCTGCACTCGTGGAAACCCGGCGAGCCTTCCACCATGCCCTGGCTCTATCCGGATCTTATGCCTGCGGTAAAGCGCATCTTTGCGCTAAGG
>CADALS010000222.1 GCA_902788795.1 uncultured Eubacteriales bacterium
CCCCTATAACGCTTATAGGTTTTCGTTGCGCAGCGCGTCTATGGTGTTTTCGGACTTGATGCGCTTTGTTGCGTACAGCATTGTAGCAAATACCACTATGAATACGCTTGCCACTGCTATGATAACTCCCCTTGCGGGTATGTAGAAGGAGGTCTCAAATGCCTGGGACGTTACCTTCCAGATAAGGTAGGTCATAAGCAGCGCCACCGGCAGTCCGAACATCAGGCTCCTTGCACCGTAGATAAGGCACTCGTAGTTCATCATCCTGGAGAAGCCCTTCTTCGAAAGCCCTATAGACCTCAGCATGGCGAACTCCCTGCGCCTTAGCATTATGCTCGTGGATATGGTGTTGAACACGTTCGCCAGCGCTATGAGAGATATCAGTATTATGAACCCGTAGGAGAAGACGTTGACGACTGTAACTATCATGCGGGATGTGTTGCGGTCCGCAGCGTAGTCAGTTATAGTGCTGTAGCTCAGTTTTTCTTCCGTGATCAGCCTTTTGAGTTCGTTGAATGCCTTCTCGTGTTCTTTTGCCTTGATGCCAAAAGTCAGACTCTGTGAGTCTTCCGTACCGGAGCTGCTGCCAAGCACGCTATCCATCATGCTGTAAGGATAGGCTATATACATGTCGTGAGTAGACATTGCTATGGAAACGCTCTTGATCTCTCCTGCAACCTCTGCATTCAGTATATCGTAAGCCTCACTTTTGTCCAGCAGCTTAGCCTTGCTTATATCCAGCTGGTCCGGATCGAAGTTTCTGGGATCTTTCTCCATTTCACCGTAGTAATAGTCTTCCGGGAAATATACATAGAAGGTCTGACCGTTCACATCTTTAGATCCAATGGAGACGTACCCATCTATCTCTTTTTCTCTGGTGAGTTCAACGCTTATTGGAAGCTTTGAACTGTCTACAGGTTTGAGCTCGTACCACTTTTTGTCGCCGTCCGCAACGCTGTCCCCGTTTATCTTGTTGTATAAAACAGCCTTTGGCGAATTCTTGTCGAAATAATCAGACCTCTTAAGCCCAGCTTCTTCCGCGAGCCTTATGAACTCAGAGTCCTCTATAAAAACGACATTGGCGTACTGCCTGAGCTTGTTCTCATCGAAAGCTGCTTTTTTTACTTCCTCCCCGGTCTTTTTCCAATAATCGCCGGACATGTCCTTTGGATCGAACACAGTATCAAATGTGGATTCGCTCAAGTAAGTCATCTGGTCTATTCCGGAAACGCCTGAGAACATCTCTTTTAGACTCTGCGGATTTCTCTTTTCGTAAAGCTGCAGATAGATATCAAGGTCTGTACCTTGCGATACTATGCCTTCAACGCTTCCTGTAAGGTAAGAACTGAAGCTGCTTGCGGAGATGAAGAGAACTGTGCTCATGAACAGCGAAAGCACTGTGGCTCTGTAGCGCTTGCTGTTGCGCTTGAAGTTCTTGCTTGCCATCATGCCCTCAAAGCCGAAGAGCTTCTGGGTGAGCTTGGAAGTCTTAACTTCTTTGGCTTTGATCCTGGTATCCGCGTTCTGGCGTATAGCTTGGATCGGCTGTATGCGCACAGCCCTGGCCGCAGGGATCCAGGCTGCTATCAGGATAACGATAAAGCAGACTGCAGCCGCTATTATAAGCGCAGCCGGGCTGAGTACCATCTTCATCTGGACCTTGCTGTCAGCGCCGGAAAACGCTGAGAACGCGTCTCTGAGCAGGTAAAGAGTAAGCCCTATTCCGCCGCATCCAACAAGAAGGCCTATAGGAATGCCTATTGCGCCAAGCACTAAGGCCTCGTACATAACGCTGCTTCTGAGCTGTTTCTTGGTTGCGCCGACTGATTTGAGTATGCCGAACTGCTTGGTCCTTTCCGCAAGTGATATGGAGAAAGAGTTATAGATAAGCGATACCGAACCGAAAGCGACCATTACCACAAGTATTGCGGCAAGACCGTAGATAACAGACTGAATGCGTCCGTTTCTTACAGAACCTCTGTAGTTGAGCAGAGCTGCGTGAGGCATTGCTGAAGATATATAAGCCGGATCCTCGGAATTGCCGGACCTGCTTTTAAGATAATCATACGCTTTTCCGGAATTCTTTAAAGTTGCGAACGTGCCGAAGACATCGCCTTCAGTGCTCTTGGTTATAGCAACGTATCCCGGATAAGAATAAGGCACTATGTCTCTGTTAAGACGCATGTAGATTCCGACTATCGTGTAGCTCTTTTCTATGGTATTTACAAGCTTTTCGCCTTCCTGATACCCTTCTGTCCTAAGGGTCGCTCCTCCTGCGGAAACGCGGGAGCCTACAGAAAGCTTTATTATGTCACCTACGTTGTATCCCATCACTCCGTTTTGCGGAATGATGATCTCTGCATCGTTTTCCGGAAGCCTTCCTGATA
>CADALS010000223.1 GCA_902788795.1 uncultured Eubacteriales bacterium
ACAGTTCAGGAAGCAGTCGACATGACCTACAAGGCATTCGACGAAGCTGACAAGTACAGAAGACCTGTACTCATCCTCATCGACGGCGTTATCGGCACCATGATGGAGCCGGTAGTTCTCCCCGAGATGAAGTCCGACGAAGAAGTAGCTGCTATCAAGGCTTCCAAGGCTGACTGGGCTTGCATAGGCCACAAGCTGGACTACGCTCACAGAGCATGGATCGAGCCGGGCACCTGGTCCACTCAGGTCCTCCAGCAGAGGAACGAAGAGGACGCAGCAGTTTACGCATCCTGGCAGAAGGACGCTCAGGCCGAAGAGTACATGCTCGACGACGCTGAGATCGTTCTCACAGGCTACGGAATCTCCGCACGTATCGCTAAGTCCGCTGTAAACATCCTCCGCAAGGAAGGCATCAAGGCCGGACTCCTGCGCGCTAAGACCGTTTACCCGTTCCCGTATGAGGCTTATGACCACATCAACTACGATAAGGTAAAGGGCGTACTTGATATCGAGATGTCCATCCCTGCCCTCTTCGTAGAAGACGTTAATGTAGCTGTCAAGGGCCGCGCTAAGATCGAGACCTGCCTGTGCTCAGGTGGAAACATCCTCAGCCGCGAAGCCGTCCTCACCGCTGCAAGAAAGATCATGGAGGCAAAGTAATATGGAACTCGTTTATTCAAGAACTAAGACCATCCAGGAAGACAAAGTCTCTGGATTCTGCCCGGGATGCATGCACTCCACAGTTATCAAGCTCATAGGCGAAGTTATCGACGAGCTCGGCATCGTTGACAAGACAGCCTGCGTTCTTGGTATCGGATGCTGCGGTCTTCACATGGACTATATCGCATACGACAACACCACTGCTCCTCACGGAAGAGCATGCGCAGTTGCTACTGGTATGAAGCGCGCTAACCCGGACACCATCGTGTTCACCTATCAGGGCGACGGCGACCTCGCTTCCATCGGTCTTGCTGAGACTATGTCCGCAGCAAACAGAGGCGAGAACATAACAGTTATTTTCGTCAACAACGGTATCTACGGTATGACCGGCGGCCAGATGGCTCCTACCACACTTATCGGTATGAAGGCTTCCACCGCTCCTAAGGGACGTATTGCTGCAGAGCACGGATATCCTATGCACATGTGCGAGATCCTCAACGCTCTGACTGCTCCTGCTTACCTTGTAAGGACCAGCTGCAACACACCGCAGAACGTTATGAAGACAAAGAACGCTATCAAGAAGGCATTCAAGAACCAGATGGAAGGCAAGGGCTTCTCCATGGTAGAGATCGTTACCTCCTGCCCCACCAACTGGGGACTGGATCCTCTCAAGTGCCTGGACTACATCGAAGAGAAGATGCTGCCTGAGTATCCTCTCGGCGTTGTAAGAGACAAGTAAGGAGGAACATACATGGAAACTAATCTTTGCGTAGCCGGCTTCGGCGGTCAGGGCGTTATGTCTCTGGGCAAGTTCCTCGCAGACGCTACCTGCAACTCCACAGACAAGAAGATCACCTTCTTCCCGTCCTACGGCGCAGAGCAGCGCGGAGGCACTGCAAACTGCTTCGTAGTTATATCCGATGACGAGATCGGAGCTCCTCTGGGAGACGTTATGGACGACCTTATCGTTCTGAACGGACCTTCCCTCAAGAAGTTCCTCCACACCCTCAAGAAGGGCGGAAACCTCTTCATCAACAGCTCCATCGTTACCGATGAGATCGGACGCGACGACGTTACTCTCATCAAGGCCCCCGTTACAGAGCTCGCTCTGGAGATGGGCAATGCCAAGGTTCTCAACGTTATCATGCTTGGCGTGTACGTTGGATACACCGAGGTTATCGAGCCTGCTATCGTATGGAACACCATAGAGCACAAGCTCGCTTCCAAGGCTAAGCTGCTGCCGCTCAACAAGGCTGCTTTCGACAAGGGCCTCGAGATCGGACGCTCCTACAGGAAGTAAGAACATTGGGGACGGTTCCTAGGGTTCCGCACCCGGGGACGGTTCTTTGGTGCCAACTTCACATTCAACGCAGAGGCGGCTTCGGCTGCCTCTGTTTTGTTGTTGATTGTTTGAAGCGGGTGCCTGCATCCCTGGGACACGCTCTCGCTACCAGGGAACGCAGGCACCCGCTCCAAACCTTAGCATCAAAATAGACGCACCCCAAACCGCTCCACATTTTTATAAACTTGGCGCATGAAGACCGTCCACAGATTCGAAACCTCAGGAACCGTACCTGGGTGGCGTGCTGAGGGGGCTGAGAGGCGTTCTAACGGGTTTTGCGGGCTGTTTTGGATAACTGAGCGTCTGAAATAAAAAAGCGCTCAAATCGGCTGTTAAAGGCCTTTTAAGCGCATTGTCTTAATTT
>CADALS010000224.1 GCA_902788795.1 uncultured Eubacteriales bacterium
GCGCGGGGAGTACGCAGATCCGAGCTCTCTGATACGCGCCATGGGCGAGATGATAGCCCACATAGGCTATGCAGACAGGAAGGAAAAGCTCTTTAAGGCGCTTGATATCTGCACAGTTAAAGAAAGAAAGGTGGTAGTCACCACCCAGAAGGAAGATGCTTCCGCGGCAGAATTCACGGATTACCTGCTGGAAACACTGCGCAAGCTTTAAGGAGCTCTAAACAATGAATCTTATTCAGAAGATAATAAGCTCGCACCTGGCAAAGCCTTCGGACATGAAGCCGGGCGAGGAGATATACATAAAAGTTGACCATACAATAACGCACGATATAAACGCGGTAATGACCTACCTGGCCTTTGAAGCTCTGGGGCTTCCGCGTGTAAGGACGGAGTGCAGTGTAAGCTACCTGGACCACAACCTCCTGTATATCAATACCAATACCCCGGACGACCACATCTACCTGCAGTCTGCTGCAAAGCGTTACGGGGTTTGGGTGTCCAGGCCGGGTAACGGCATCTGCCACACTGTGCACCTGGCCAGGTTTTCCAGGCCCGGCAAAGTCCTGTTCGGCGGGGACAGTCACACCCCGTCCTGCGGCGCTGTGGGCATGCTTGCAATAGGCGTCGGCGGCATGGATATTGCTACGGCAATGGCAGGCGTTCCGATGCGCCTTACCATGCCAAAGGTAGTTAAAGTGAAGCTTACCGGGGCTCTTAGGCCTGGTGTCAATCCCAAGGAAGTAGTCCTGGAGATGCTGCGCAGGGTAAGCATCAGGGGCGGGCTCGGCAAGGCCTACGAGTATGTTGGACCCGGAGCAGCCGCGCTTTCCGTTCCGGACCGCATGACCATAACCAACATGGGAGCCGAGATGGGTGCTACCACATCAATTTTCCCTGCGGACGATGTGGTTCGGGACTTTTTCCGCGCTCAGGGAAGAGAAGCGGATTTTACAGAGCTGATCCCGGATCCGGACGCTTGCTACGACGAGGAAATGGAGCTGGACCTTTCGGCGCTGGAGCCCATGATGGCTTGTCCTTCGCAGCCGGACAACGTGCGCCCTGTAAAGGAAGTGGAGCAGGAAAAGGTAAGGCAGGTGTTCATAGGCTCCTGCACCAATTCCAGCTACAGCGATATTGCAAAGGCCGCGCTGGTGCTTAAAGGGCGGCATGTCCACGAGGACGTTAGCTGCACTGTCGGAATTGCGTCCAAGCAGATCTACAAGGCGCTGCTGAAGGATGGTTACATAGATATGCTGCTGGATGCAGGCGTAAGGCTGCTGGAGTTTGCCTGCGGGCCTTGCTGCGCTATCGGCCAGACTCCGCCTACCAACGGGGTGGCAGTAAGGACCTCCAACAGGAATTTTCCGGGGCGTTCCGGCAGCCTTTCGGCCAAGGTCTACCTGGCCAGTCCGGAAACAGCGGCAGCCTGCGCAGTAACAGGAGGCTTTGCAACAGCTGAAGACGTTCTGGGGCCGGATGCCCAGGTGCTTTCGAAGGTCTGCGATCCGGAGCTGTTCCCAGTGGACGATTCCATGCTCATCAAGCCTTTGCCTGAAGCCGAGGCTGCCAAGGTCGGGATAGAAAAAGGCCCCAACATTGCGTACCTTCCTGTGCCGGAAGTGCCGGGGGAGGAGCTTTCTGCAGCCGTAAGCCTTAAGGCGCGGGACAACGTTTCCACAGACGATATAACCCCGGCCAGCGCGGAGTTCTCCTCCATGCGCTCCAATATCCCGCTCATGAGCAAGTACTGCTTCCACCGCTACGATCCGGAGTTTGCAGTAAGGGCAAAAGAGCTGGGCCGCAGCATAATCATAGGCGGAGAGAACTACGGTCAGGGCTCGTCCAGAGAGCACGCCGCCATCAATCCCATGTTCCTTGGTGTAAAATGCGTCATTGCAAAGAGCATAGCCAGGATACACAAGGGCAACCTGATCAACCACGGCATAATTCCAATGCTTTTCGAGTATAAATCAGACTACGGCAGAATAGAGCAGTGCGATATTCTTAGTATAAAAGGGCTCCCGGAGCAGATACTTTCGAGGCGGGTAATAGTCCAGGACCTTACAAAAGGCTTTGAATTTGCTGCAGTCCTGGACACTACGGACCGCGAAGCCGAAACTATACTTGCAGGCGGCCAGCTTAGGATGCTTAAAAAACAGCTAGCGGAAATGGAGGATCAGAATGCGTAGATTCAGGACAGTATACATGAGGGGCGGCACCAGCAAGGGCTGCATGTTCCGCCTGGAAGACCTGCCGGCAGACAGAGCCGAGTGGGAC
>CADALS010000225.1 GCA_902788795.1 uncultured Eubacteriales bacterium
AAAGGCGGCGAAGTTCAGCTTCAGAGATGTGTTCTACCTTACCAAGCTCTTTGAGGTGCGCTCTATAAAGCCGGCTTTGGTATCTGCTATGTCTACGTACTTTGGCTTTGGTCTTCGCAGCTACGTGATACTCTACGGAAGATCTCTGGGGTTCTCCAACCCCGGATGGTTCACTACAGCAAGCGCGCTGGGGCTCATAGCGGTGAGGTTCATATTGGACAAGCTGCCGCAAAAGGATGGCATTAGAGACAAAAAGGTCTATCTGGCGTTCGGCACTTATGTGGTCTACCTTATAACCTTGTCTTTGTGCAAGAGTTTCGTGGTGTATATAATTGCCGCGCTTATGTGGTCAGTCATATTCGGCATACTCACCCCGGTGCTGCAGAGCATAGCTATAAAAGCTGCTCCTGCAGAGCGCAGAGGGGCTGCTTCCAGCACCTTCCACTGCGCGTCCGATGTGGGTATCATACTGGGAAGCTTCCTTGGAGGACGCCTTGCAGATGTCTTTGGATACAGCAAGATGTTCCTGTTCGGACTTATCCCGGTAATAATCGTATTCGTTTACTACTTGATCGCGCTGCGGGAGAAAAAATAGATCATGCTTACAAGAAGACAAAACCTCCTGGAAACGATTCACGGCGGCTCTCCGGACCGCTATGTAAACCAGTTTGAGGCTTTCAAGATGGTGCAGGGGTCGCCTATGAACAAGCTGAACCCCCGCCTTAAAAAAGGAGATATGCTCGTAAGGAACGCATGGGGAGTATACAGGTCCTTCCCGGAGAACGTTCCCGGCGCTTTCCCGGTGCACGATCAGGAGCATATAGTTATAAAGGATGTGGCAAACTGGAGGGACTACGTTACTCCGCCGCCGCTTAATTTCAGCGCGGAGGACTGGGCGCCCTTCGAAAAGGCTGCCGCAGAGGTGGATACCAACGAGTATTTCAGGACTTGCATGGTGGCGCCCGGAATATTCGAACAGTGCCATTATCTTATGGAGATGCAGAACACTCTGCTTAATTTCTACGTTGAGCCGGAGGCTATGCACGAGGTCATAGAGATGATCACGGATTGGGAGCTGGAGTGGGCAAAGCAGCTGTGCGAGCATGTCCACCCGGAGGCCATCCTGCATCACGATGACTGGGGCAGCAGGACTTCGTCCTTCCTCTCTCCGGAGATGTTCCGAGAGTTCTTCCTTGAGCCCTACAAGAAGGTCTACGGTTACTACCACGACCACGGCGTGCAGCTGATCATCCACCATTCGGATTCCTACGGTGCCAACCTTATCCCCTCCATGATAGAGATGGGTATAGACATCTGGCAGGGTTGCATGAGGGCCAATAACATACCCAAGATGATAGCCGACTACGGCGGGCAGATAAGCTTCATGTGCGGTATAGATAATCAGGACATAGACGATCCCGACTGGAACGAAGAGCGCGTGAAGTTCGTTGTAAAACAGGCTATAGAAGAGGGTTCCAGGCACTATTTCATCCCCTGCATGGCAGGAGGCGGACCGGGAGCCACATTCCCGGGCCTGTATCAGGCTGTTTCAGCCGAGATAGACAGGATAAACAGTACACTTTGATATAATTAACAGTGTTCCTTGATCTTCAAAAAGGAGGAGTATCATGAAGAATTATCATGTGGATGTGCTCGTCTGCGGAGGCGGACCTGCCGGTGTGGCAGCTGCTGTGCATGCTGCAAGGCGCGGCGCCAGGACTATGATCATAGAGCAGATGGGTACATTCGGCGGTCTCATGACCAACGACTATGTAACAGGTATAGCCGGTTACATGTGCGGCTTTGTTCAGGAGTATGTGGACAGGCTCTACGAAAAAGGCTGGTGCAACAAGTACATCCACGATGCAGTTGACCCGGAGAAGGGCAAGTTCATGCTGGAACAGATGCTGCTGGAGGCTAATGTACAGATCATGTACTTTACCACTCTTGTTGACGCAAGGTGCGAGGACGGCCACGTAATAAGCGCTATCTGCCACAACAAGGGCGGCTTGTTTGAGGTAGAGGCAGACCTGTTCATAGATGCCACAGGAGACGGCGATCTCGGTGCTTACGCAGGTGCTATATGCGACAGCGGTTCCAACCAGTTCGGCTTCTACAATGCTCCGTCTTCTATAGCTTTCAGGCTTGCTAATGTAAACCTTGTAAAGTATAAAGAGGCGAGCGCGGCCTGGGCTAAGACCGATGCCGCAAAGGGCAAATCGTCCTATTCCTACGACCTGTTTACTCAGGCAATAGCCAATAAGGACATGCCGGATNNNNACCGTGGACGTATGCCACTCCTACAACTGCAGGAACCTGGATCCGGAGGATGTCAGCCGCCAGGCTATCGAGCAGCACCGCGAGATGCTGATGCTGGAGGAAGTGTTCCGCAAGTACTTCCCGGGCTATGAGAACTGCCGTCTGACCGGTATCGGATCTCTGCCTGGCATGAGAGAGACCCGCAGGGTAATAGGCGATTACATCCTCAGCGATATGGATGTTCTGGTGGGCAACAAGTTCGAGGACGGTATAACTATCGTTACGGATATCCTTTGCCAGCACCATCCGACCAGCCGCAAGAAGGGCTTCTACGCGCATACCCATGTGGACAAGCCTATAGAGGGCGTCTACTGCGTACCTGCCGGAGCCTGCAACGACTGGGATATGCACCCGTTTATGGAAGGCCGCGGCTACGAGGTCCGCAACAACCAGGAGACATACTGCGAGATCCCGTACAGGTGCCTGGTCCCGAAGGGGCTGGACAACCTGCTGACCGCAGGACGCTGCATCTCCACGACCTGGCATGCTCAGATAGCATCCAGGCTTATAGCTCCAAGCTTCAACCTTGGCCACGCAGCCGGTGTTGCTGCAGGAATGTGCCTGGATATGGGCATACTGCCGCACGATCTGGACGGCAAGCTTGTCCGCAAGGAGCTGGTAGAGGCAGAATCCTACCCGATGCCGCTGGATCCGGGTATTACCCGCAGAAAACCAAAGGAACTGGTGCTCCACGGCGAGCAGCTCAGAGCTCACTACTAGACCATAAAACAAAAACTCCCGGCCTTAAAAGCCGGGAGTTTTAACATAGGGCTTGGTTTAATCTGTGATACTATGCTATAATAATTCGGTTATGGACAGAG
>CADALS010000226.1 GCA_902788795.1 uncultured Eubacteriales bacterium
TTTTCTTCCGGGCTTGCCGGTTGGATCTTGTAGCGAAGATCGCTCACCTCGGGATGATCGACAAGCATCTTCTGCTTTACATCCTCCAGCAGCTGGGTGTAGTCGGTGTAACCGGAGGAGCCTTTTCCGTTGTAGTAGTCGTTTACATCGCTGCGGTACTTCATAACGCAGTCTAAAAGCTCTCCATAGCGGTCGTCTGCCCAGTCAACAGCCTTGGTCTTTATGTCCTGAGCCGAAACGCCCTTAAGGCCAAGCTTGTAGTTGAGCAGCAGCTCAAAGTATTCCTTGCCGTTTGGCAGAGCGGAAAGTCCTGCGGTTATGTTGTTTCCGCCCTTCATGGCAGTAAACGCATCCTTGATCTTTACAAAGGACGGCAGGTAGGACCTTGTTAAAGCAGCGTTTATATCTGCCTTGTAGCTGGCCTTTTTGTCCGCTGTAAGGTAATCCGCCTCGTCTACCTGATCCATTATGCACTTGATAGCGTAGCTGTTAAGGCCGGAATCTATGATGTCCTGGCAACCTTCTGCTACGTCGTCGAAATTGGTCATGAGCAGGTTCTTTTCCTGCTGCTTTTTAGCGTATTCTATGCTGGAATCCACATATGCCGGGATGGAATCTATAAGGGTTATGACATCCTTTACATCCTGCTCGTTTCTGAGATCCCAGGAGGTGAACTGCGCTACTATATTGGATTCAAGGCTGTTTGGAGGGGTAAAGAGCTGGCTGTAGTAATCGAACTTGGGGTCGCTTAAGGCAAGCACTGTACCTATCTCCCACTCCAGAGCATCGTATTCGTCCTGCTGGAGCCTTGTGAGCTTGCTGCGGTCGAACTTGGCCAGCTTTTCAGAAAGGCTCTTGTAGTATTCGCGGTCTTCCTTCATGGAAGCCTCGTCCGGAGCCAGGCCGAAGCTGATCTCTATGTTTTCTCTCTTAAGCCCTGCTTTTTCCCAGTCCAGGTAGTAGATGTGAGCAGTCGAGTAATCCTGCTCTATTGAATACCTGTACTGTTCGTCCACGAACTGGGCAAATTGCTTCTGCTCGTCTGTGGGCTCTGCCGGCGCAGCGTTGTTGTTTGCGGGAGTCTTGCCGCAGCCTGCTGCGCAGATCAGAAGAATAGCTGCAAGAAACAGCGCTGTTATCCTTTTCTTCATTTTATGTTACCCTTTCGAAATATAGTTATCTGCATAATTATATCACAAGCTAAAGCAGGTGCATAGCACTGGAGCGATCAGCGGCGCCTGGCTTTGCGCACCAAATACACTGCCAGTGCGCATATAACCATGCCGCAGATGCCGCCTGCCGTATCCAGCAGCATATCGCTTAGCTGGCAGCTTCTGCCGGGGCTCAAGGTCTGAAGCAGCTCGTCTGTTACCGCGGCAGCAAGGCAGCCTGCCGGAGCAAGGACCATTGCAAGCTTTTTGGCTCCGAAGCTCTGCATGGTAGCAAACAGCAGAGCCCCCAGTATAAAGTACTCCGTAAAATGAGCCAGCTTCCTTACAAAATGCATGCTGGCAGAGGGAATTATGATCCTTACCAGCTCCAGGACCCAGGCACTTTCGGCGGTGGATTCATCTGCGGCTTTTAATGACCTTGCGAATATGAAAGCGACCCATAAAATATCTGCCGCTATAAGTATGTATCTTACCCAGGACCTGTCTTTCAATTATATTCCGGCCTTTCCGGCGCGATAAGTCCATATACTTTCGTGCCTTTACGAACTATTGAATAATTATAGCAAAAAACCTTACGAATCAAAACAGTATTATTCTTGAGGCTTGAGCTTATTAGTGCTATAATACTAAAAATATTCTTGATTTTTTGTTTGAGGACACCATATGGACCGCGAATACACTTGCATAAAAGACGGAAAACTCTACTTTGACGGCTGCGACTGCGTATCTTTGGCAGAGGAGTTCGGCACTCCAGTATACGTATACTCCCAGAGCATACTTAAAGACCGCATAAGAGAGCTTAAGCAAAGCTTTACAGACGGCAGGCCTGAAAACCGCATAGCATACGCTGCAAAAGCTTTCTGCACAGCAGCCATGCTCCGCCTCATAGCTAAAGAAGGCCTCTGCGTGGACGTTGTATCCGGCGGAGAGCTCTACACTGCGCTTAAGGCAGGCGTTCCCGCGGAGCGCATTGAGTTCAACGGCAACAACAAGACAGCAGACGAGCTCGGGCTTGCAGTGGTCAGCGGCGTCGGACGCATCATCGTCGACAGCCTTCAGGAGCTGGATATTCTGGAAA
>CADALS010000227.1 GCA_902788795.1 uncultured Eubacteriales bacterium
GGGGACGGTTCTTAGGTGCGGCACTTTGGGGACGGTTCTCTGGTGCCAACTTCACAATTGAATATTTAATTGTGAAGTTGGCACCAGAGAACCGTCCCCAAGTGCCGAACCAAGCGCCGAACCAATCCACTTAAGGAGTATACAATGGCAGAAAAGAAGACTTTTTACATCACGACACCTATCTACTACCCCAGCGACAAGCTGCACATAGGCCACACCTACTGCACAGTTATGGCTGACGCTGTGGCAAGGTTCAAGCGCCTTCAGGGATACGACGTCATGTTCCTCACCGGAACGGACGAGCACGGCCAGAAGATCGAAAAGCGCGCCGCAGAGGCAGGGGTCACACCGCAGCAGTACGTGGACAACATAGTCGACGGCATCAAAGAGCTGTGGAAGACCATGGAGATCAGCTACGACGACTTCATCCGCACCACGGAAACCCGCCACGTAAAGCGCGTGCAGGACATCTTCATGAGGATGTTCAATAAGGGCGACATCTACAAGGGCGCCTACGAGGGCTGGTACTGCACACCCTGCGAGTCTTTCTGGACCGAGAGCCAGCTGAAGGACGGCAAGTGCCCGGACTGCGGCAGACCCGTTGAAAAAGCTAAGGAAACAGCATATTTCTTCCGCCTCTCCAAGTACGCGGACAAGCTGGTGGAGCTGCTCAAGGGCGGCGAGTTCCTGCAGCCGCAGACCCGCGTTAACGAGATGCTGGGATTCATAGACCAGGGCCTGGAGGACCTTTGCATCTCCCGCGAGAGCGTAAAGTGGGGCATCCCCGTTCCAATCGACGAGTCCAACACCATCTATGTCTGGCTGGATGCGCTCAGCAACTACGTTACCGCGCTGGGCTTCCCGCAGCTGGATGGCGAGAGCGATGAAAAATACAAGAAATACTGGCCGGCAGACTTCCACCTTGTAGGCAAGGAGATAGTCCGCTTCCACTCCATAATCTGGCCGGCAATGCTCATGAGCCTGGATCAGCCCCTGCCCAAGCACGTTCTCGGCCACGGCTGGCTGCTGATCGACGGCGGCAAGATGAGCAAGTCCGTAGGCAACGTTGTTGACCCGGTGGTCCTGATCGACCGCTACGGTGTGGACGCTCTCAAGTACTTCCTGCTGAGGGAGTACACCTTCGGCATGGACGGAAACTTCACCAACGAGGTCATGATCAAGCGCATGAACTTCGACCTTGCCAACGACCTCGGCAACCTGGTGTCCAGGACCGTCACCATGATAGAAAAGTACAACGGCGGCATCATCCCGGCGGAGAATGCTGCTGCGCACGGCGATACAGACGAGGAGCTCCGCGAGATCGCGCTCGGCGTCTACAAGAACGTTGAGGCCCACATGGACAAGTTCGAGTTCAACTACGCGCTGGAATCCATCTGGACCCTGGTGCGCCGCGCCAACAAGTACATAGACGAGACCGCTCCCTGGGTGCTGGCTAAGGATCCGGAGAAGAAGGACCGCCTTAACGAGGTGCTGCACAACCTGGCAGAGTCCCTGCGCATGGTATCCGTCCTGATCCAGCCGTTCATGCACACCACATCCGAAAAGATGCGCGCTCAGCTTGGCATAGAGGGCGAGCCCAAGTGGGAGGACACTCACGTGTTCGATGCTCTCGGCGGAGAAAAGGTGACCAGGGGCGAGGTCCTCTTCCCCAGGCTTGATGTTGCCAAGGAGCTGGAGGAGCTCGAGGCGCTTAAGAAGGCCGCCGAAGGACCAAAGATCGAGTATGCTCCGTTCAAGGAGAACACAGAGTTCGATACCTTCGAGAAGCTGGACCTGCGCGTTGCCGTTATAACCAAGGCCGAAAAGCACCCCAAGGCAGACAAGCTGCTGGTGTTCCAGGTGGATATGGGCTCCGAGACACGCCAGATAATCTCCGGCGTTGCAGCTCACTACACGCCGGAAGAGTGCGTAGGCAAGCACGTAATGGTGGTAGCAAACCTGGCTCCCAGAAAGCTCCGCGGCCTTGAGAGCGCAGGCATGCTGCTCTTCTCCGAGGATACGGAAGGCCACCTGCACTTTGTATCTCCGGACGACCAGCCCGGCATGGTGATAGGATAATAACAGGGTGATTACACAGCGGGCGGTTTGGCACACGGGGACGGTTCTCAGGTGCCGATCGGCACCTGAGAACCGTCCCCGTGTGCCAAACCGTCCCTAGTATAATAAACGAATAGTAAATTAAAGTAAACAAATGAAGGAAACAGAACAATGAAAAAAGCATTTGCGATCATCCTGGCCCTCTGCATGGTGCTCAGCCTTGCAGCCTGCGGCGGCGGAAAGACCACACCGGCCAACAACAGCGCGGCTCCGGCAAACAACTCCGCAAACACCACTCCGGCAAACTCCGGCAGCAACACTCCGGCAGCAGACGACAAGGGTCCGGACTGGGGAAAGAAAGACGGCTCTGTCTACACCAACGAATACTACAACTTGAAGGTCACCCTGCCCTCCGACTGGCAGTTCCAGAGCGATGAGCAAGTGGCTTCAAATATGGGAACTTCTGCGGATATCTTCAAGACAAAGACGATCAAGGAACTGGCAGAAGGCGGAACAGGTTCCATCTACATGATGCAGGCAACTGCTGCTAACGGAACAAACATCATCGTTTCAACATCCTATCACAGTTCCTTTGACTCATTTAAGGAAGCGGATATCATGGCGGTACTGAAGGACAGCCAGGCCGAGAACCTGAAAAACGCGGAATCCGGTTTTAAGACTGTAGAGTACAAGACCGTTAATTTCGCCGGCCAGGACAAGCAGGTCGTACACATCGTAAGGACCGCGTCCGGTATCGATCTGCACCAGTACATGGTGATCAATGCCAAGGGCACAGATTACATTGGAATAGTCACCATAACCCAGGTCGGAGCTGAGGAAGATGCGTCTATCTGGAACATGTTCAGCACGCTCAAGTAGGGTTTTGGATAGTTTAACAAACGTACGTTAACTATACTGAACAAAATCGGGAGATAAACATGAAAAAAGCAATCGCACTGATCCTGGCTCTTTGCATGGTGCTCAGCCTTGCAGCCTGCGGTGGATCTTCCAACAACGCGCCGGCGGCCAAGCTGAACCGCGGCACGATAAACGGAGACACCTACACAAATCAGTATTTTGATCTCAGCTTTAAGCTGCCCAGCGGCTGGACCTTCTATGGCGACGAAGACACTGCTGCAATGAGCGGCCTTAAGCCGGAGGACATTAACGCGGACGATCTGACTACTTTAGTGGACGAAAAGAAGCAGGTAATGGTATGCTACGCCTATAGCGGGACAGGAACATCCGTTAACATCCTGATCACCGGCGACATGAAGGCGATCGTCAAGTATTCGGACGAAGAGATGTTCAAGACGGTGATGGAAAACGTGAAGGCCCAGATAGCCGAGCAGGGCATGGAACTGGTCCACGCCGAGATCCAGAAGGCAAAGATCTTCGGCGAGGAAAAGGCTGTGCTCAAGATGAATATAAACTATATGGGGCTCACCATAAACGAGTATCAGTTCTGGGTCCGCCCCAGCAGTGGTTACGGCGCATGTATTACGCTGGCAGGTGTTGGTTTGTCCGACCCGGCCGACCTGTATGCTGCATTCGGGAAAGCAAAATAGTTTGAGGCATCAGGGGGACGGTTCTTCCGGTGCCGGTTCTGGTTAGAGGGGACGGTTCTGTTTCATCTTTTGACAAAAACTGTCAAAAGATGAAACAGAACCGTCCCCTCTAACCAGTCCC
>CADALS010000228.1 GCA_902788795.1 uncultured Eubacteriales bacterium
TGTATATGCATTCGCTGGAAACTATGCTGCCGGCAGCATTCACCTTGTAGTAAGCTGTAATGTCCGAAAGCGTGCGCTCGGAGGCCTCGGCATCCACGCTTGCGATAACGTTATGGACGCTGGGCTTGATGCTAAGAGTATAGGTAGTGCCGTCGAAGCTTATCTTGCTTACTGCGGTCCTTTCCGGGATAGTGCTTATAAGAGATTCAGGAGATGGAAGATCGTTGCAGCCGGACTGAGCAGCACCCTCCTTCCAGAGCACCTGCTTGTTGCCCATATCCTTAAGGGTGTAGCTGTATCTGATGCCGCCTACCTGCAGGGTACCAAGGTAGGGATCCTCGTTTTCGTTGTAGTAGACGCGTATGAAGCTTACAGCGCCGTTGTCTTCCCTGTAGTAGTCCGTCTGGCTCTTTTCTGTGCCGCGGTTTATTACATTGCTGCCGCTTTCTGCTACTGTGGTAATGGTCTTGAAGTTTCTGTATATGCTAAGTCCGCCCTTCTTTCCAAGAGCCTTGGCGCAGATCTCGGAAAGATCGTCGTAGAGCTCGTCTTCGGTAACAACGGGAACGGTATTTTCTGTATTGGACGGAACATCTCCGCAGGGGCTCACATTATTGGCAGGAACATTGCTGCTGTTGTTTGAAGGTGCAGCATTGTTGCGCCTGCTTACGCCGCAGGCTGAAAGAGCCAGTGCAGCGCAAAGAAGCAGCGCAAAAACAGACGATATCTTTTTTATATCAGTAGCACGCATGGTGTCCTCCGCATTGGTTATAATCTTTTATATTATATATAAAATCGCCTTCATAATAAAGAAAAGATTTGTTGTTTTTGTGAAGAAAACACCACCGTACCGTTCTTTTTTTGTAACTAAATATTACAAATAAATAAACAGGTGTTTACTTTTAATGCGCGGCATAGTATAATGCCAAAAGTAAACGGGGGTTTATTTTTATGGCTCAGGTACTTAAAGAAGAAGTTCGCAACACAATACTTGAAAACGCCCGCAAAGAGTTCTCGGACGTAGGCTTCGAGAATGCTTCCATGCGCAGCATTGCAGCTAAAAGCAAGATGACAGTGGGCAATCTCTACCGCTATTTCAAAAGCAAGGACGATCTCAACGAAACTATAGTCTCCCCTACCTACAAGCTTATAGACGAGCTTGTTGCAAGGCTCACCGGCGGCAAGCTGCGCCTTGGAGACAGCGGAGAAGTCCTTAACGTAAGCCCGGAAGACCTCGGCGGCATGCTTCAGGGCCTTAGCAGCGGCCTGGTGGACATATACAAAGACCACCGCATAGAGATAAACATACTGATGATGGGCTCAAAGCTCAACAAGGAGCTGACTGCATGGGTATCATCAGCCATAGCAGACCTTATCAGCGCGTCATACAAAATAGACAAGAGCAACCCTGTAGTAAAGACCCTGTCCATATGCTACGCGGATGCCATCTTCGGCGGCATGAAGACCATACTCAAGAACGCCCAGCAGTACGACGAAACGCTTAAAAAGACTGTAAGCATATACCTTAATTCCTACCTTATGATGCTGCAGCACGATGTGCTGGATTCCCTGACAAAAGAGGCATGATATGTCATTCATAGAATTTGAAAAAGTAAGCAAGATATACAAGATGGGCGAAGTAGAGATACGCGCCCTGGACGATGTTTCATTTGAGATAGAAAAAGGAGAATTCGTCGTGATCCTCGGAAACAGCGGCGCCGGAAAGACCACCATTCTCAACATACTCGGCGGAATGGACATTCCCACCACAGGCACCATTAACGTGGACGGCAACATAATCTCCAAGGCCACAGACAGGCAGCTCTGCGATTACAGGCGCTTTGATATAGGCTTCGTGTTCCAGTTCTACAACCTGGTTCAGAACCTTACGGCAAGGGAGAACGTGGAGCTTGCTGTTCAGATAAGCAAGGACCCCCTGGATTCCCGCACCGTCCTTAAGATGGTAGGGTTGGAAGACCGCATGGACAACTTCCCTTCCCAGCTTTCCGGAGGAGAGCAGCAAAGAGTTGCAATAGCCAGGGCCGTTGCCAAAAACCCAAAGCTGCTCCTCTGCGATGAGCCTACCGGAGCGCTGGACTACAAGACAGGCAAACAGGTCCTTAAAGTTCTGCAGGATATGTGCTACAAGGAGAATATGACTGTTGTTATGAT
>CADALS010000229.1 GCA_902788795.1 uncultured Eubacteriales bacterium
TCCTAAGGTCAGAAGGGCTCTGCGATGAAGAGATACTCCAGGGCCTTCAGAAAAAGGGCGGACTGCTTGGAATATCCGGAGTTTCCAACGATCTGCGCTACGTTATAGAAGCCGCTGATCAGGGGAACGAGCGCGCAAAGCTTGCTGCAGACGTGTTCATAACAGGCATAGTGCATTATATAGGAGCCTTTGCCATGGACCTTGGAAGGCTGGACTACCTGGTCTTCACCGCCGGTATAGGGGAGCATTCCGCCTACATAAGAAGCAGGGTCTGCGAAAAGCTTGGACTGCTTGGCGTAAAGCTGGATGAGTCCGCGAACGCGGCAAACGCTTCCGAGATCTCCGCAGCAGATTCTGCCGTAAGGGTCCTCGTTATACCCACAGACGAAGAGCTTGGCATTGCCAGAAGAACTTTCGAATATAAATGACATTCAATTATTCCAACGAGCTCAGACCGCCGCAGCGCATGCCTCTGATAGATCCGGAAAGGCCTGCTATGGCGGGGATGCTCAGAATGCTTAAAGCAAACCACAGCAAACTGACGAATGCTTTCAGCGCGCCAAATGGCCTCAGCTGCCGCAAAACCAACGTCCTTTCCGAAGACGGCAGCGAGGCTGCGCTGTTTGTCATAGAGCCAGGCTCTGATATAAGACCCCTGCCCGGGATCCTCCTTATCCACGGAGGGGCCTTTTATCTTCCTCTGACTGTATCCGATCTCGAACTTGCCTGCGAGTATACAAAAGCGCTTGGGTGCAGGGTCTTCCTGCCAGAATACAGGCTGGTGCCTGCTTACAGAGCGCCTAAGGCCTTGGAAGACTGCGAGGCCGTATGGGATCTTATGTGCAGCCTTCCGGAGGTGGACAGCGAAAAGTTGCTCATAGCTGGGTCTTCCGCAGGCGGAGCTTTAGCTGCAGGCCTTTGCATACGCTTAAGAGACCGGAAAAAGCGCCTTCCAAAAGGGCAGATGCTGTTCTATCCGGTCCTTGACAACAGGCCGCAGCTGTACGGATCGTACCAGAAGTACAAGGATGCGGCTTGGCCTGCCCTGTCCAACCAGACAATGTGGAATTCCTATCTTAAGGACTCCCCCGAAGATCTTACGGGCACCCTGGTGCCGGCTCTTTGCCAGGACCTTTCAGGGCTTCCTTGCGCGTACATCGAGCCCCAGGAGATAGACATACTCTTTGACGAGGCGCTTGCCTACGCATCGGCGCTTCAAAGTGCGGGTGTGCAGACTGAAGTAAATGTAGTGTACGGATCCTACCACGCTTTCGACCAGGACCTTGGATCGCCTCTGGTAAAAAGGGTGGTGGAGCACAGGCTGCAGACAGCAGAGAAAATGCTGTCTGGAAAGGGCATATTATGAAGTATCTTTACCAGGCTGCAGTTATAATGCTCTTTACCTTTGCCGGCGAAGCTCTGGCAAAGTTCGTTCCTGTGCCTCTGCCGGCCGCCATCTGGGGCATGCTGCTTTTGTTTGCGGCACTTTGCCTTGGCATAGTTAAGACAGAGCAGATAAAGGAGTGCAGCGCTTTTCTTGTAGCCATACTGCCGGCGCTCTTTGTTGCGCCTACAGTTGGCCTTATGGACCAGGCAGGCGCGCTTCTTTCAAAGCTTCCTGCCATACTGCTTATAATAGTTGTCTCCACCTTCCTTACTTTACTGGTCTCAGGGAAGGCAACTCAGTTTGCCCAGAAGCGTTTTAGAAAAGAGGGGCGTAAATGAGTGCTTTCTTAAGTTCAAGCAGCTTCTTTGCCATAACCCTTACACTTATCGTCTGGAAGCTTGCAGGCTTTATACAAAGTAAGACCAAGTCAGCTGTGTTGAATCCGATACTGCTGTCTGTTATATGCATCATTGCGGTCCTGCTGGTAAGCGGAATTCCTTATAGCGCTTATCAGGAGGGTATGCGCAGCTTTTCCTACCTTATGACGCCGGCAACTATATGCCTTGCGGTGCCATGCTACGAGCAGCTGAAGGTCCTTAAAAACAACCTTCCTGCAATGATGACCGGAGTTGTCTGCGGTACGCTGTCCTGCCTGGCCTTCATAGCAGGTATGAGCTTGCTCTTTGGGTTTGAGAGCAGCTTAAGCATATCCCTGCTGCCCAAGAGCATAACCACGGCTATAGCAGTTCCGATCAGCGAGGCTGCCGGCGGG
>CADALS010000230.1 GCA_902788795.1 uncultured Eubacteriales bacterium
GACCCTTCAGGATACGAGTTCCTCTGCGTGCTGAAGCTCAGCGTTCCAAAGGGCTCCAAGCCTCTTACCCACAGGGACTACCTGGGCTCTTTGCTGGGCCTTGGCGTGGAGCGCAGCGTAGCAGGGGACATACTGGTACGCGAAAACGGCGCGGACATCATAGTCCTTAAGGAAATGGCGGAGTACCTTGCGCAGAACCTCATCCAGGTGGGCCGCGCGGAGGTGAGCGCTCAGGTCTGCGGCCTGGATGCCCTGGACTTCGGGGAGCAAAAAACAGAGGACTACACAGACACCGTGGCATCCCTGCGCCTGGACAGCGTTGCAGCCAGCGCTTTCCGCATGGCAAGGGGCAAGGCTCAGGAATTCATAAAGCAGGGGCTTGTAAGCGTCAACGGAAGGCAGATACTAAAAGCGGACGCGGAGGTCTGCGAAGGGGACCGCATCTCCATGAGAGGAAAAGGCAAGGCCATACTCAGCCAGGTGGGCGGGAAAAGCCGCAAGGACCGCATAGTAGTAACGATAACAAGATTTTTATAAAAATCAGCACGCAGGCGCTGTGTATGGTATAATCTCATGTAAAGGAGCTTCAGAATATGGATACAAAAGCATACGTCAAGTTTAAAAACGATATAGTAAGCAGCTGCAGCCGCATAATAGTTGGCAAGGACGATGTCATAGAACAGCTTGCGGTCTGCCTTATAGCCTCCGGCCACGTGCTTTTGGAGGACGTTCCCGGCACCGGTAAGACCATGCTGCTGCGCGCTTTTTCCCAGAGCATTGGCGGTGAGTTCAGGCGCATACAGTTCACCCCGGACCTTCTGCCTTCGGACCTTACAGGCATCAATTTCTTCAGCCAGAAGACCGGCGAATTTGAGTTCCGCAAGGGCCCGCTGTTTGCGCAGGTAATACTCGCGGACGAGATCAACCGCGCCACCCCGCGCAGCCAGTCCGCTCTGCTGGAGGTAATGGAGGAAAAGCAGATCTCCGTAGACGGCACCAGCTACAAGATGAAGGAGCCTTACATGGTAATGGCTACCCAGAACCCCATAGAATCTTACGGCACCTTCCCGCTTCCGGAAGCTCAGATGGACAGGTTTTTTATGCGCCTTAAGCTTGGCTACATGACCCGCAGCCAGGAGCTTTCCGTGCTGCGCCGTCCGGACAGCAAAGAGCTTCTGGAGGATGTTGCCCCTGTGGTAAGCAGCGAGGAGATCTTCGAGCTCAGGAAAAACTTCCCGCAGGTCCGCGTCAGCGATGATGTTGCCGGCTACATAATGGATATAGTGGACCGCACCAGAAGCGATGAGAGCATAGTAAACGGCGTCTCTACCAGAGGATCGCTTGCGCTCTACCGCGCCAGCCAGATCTACGCAGCCATGCAGGGCAGGGATTATGTCATCCCCGAAGACGTCAAGAAGGAAGCGCTCTGCGTGCTTCCGCACCGCATCATACTCGTAAGCAGCAGGCATACGGATAATGCAAGGGTCATCTCCGGCATTATCGATAAGATAGAAGTACCGCTCGAAACCATATGATAGGTCTGATAATACTGCTTTTAGTTATTATTATCATTGCGGTGGAGGGCGTCAGCCTTAACGGCCGCAGCCGCAGTCTGCCGGTAACATTCAGCGTGGATACCAGGCTCGTGGAGCCCGGGGAGACCGCCACGCTGTATTATACTGTCTCAAACCCAAGCAAGCTGCCTGTGTTTTACGTGGGATTTTCCCTGTATCTTCGCCCGGATGTTACCGTTATGGAAGGCGAAGAGTTCCGCAGCATCCACGTAAGTAAGACCGATATAGGTACAAGCGTCAGCCACCATTTTTTCCTGCCTGCGTTCGGGCGCTTTAAGGGCAAGGTCCAGATATCGCTGCAAGGGCGCGGCATACACGAGCTTGGAGAGTATTTCGTGGAAACAGGGGATTTCTTCGGCATTTTCCCCATAGTTTTCTCCGAGCGCATCAGCAGGAGGATAATCTGCACCAGCGAAAAAACACAAGAGGCTGATACTGATTTCTACGGCGGAGATCTGGGCGATATTTCCGTAAGGCGCTTTATAATGGACGATCCCACCATGCTTCTGGGCTACCGCG
>CADALS010000231.1 GCA_902788795.1 uncultured Eubacteriales bacterium
GCTGGTCGAAGGCGTGGCTCAGAGCTCCGACAGGAGGCTGTATTTCCGCAGGCTCCTGCTTTTTGCTGTGATCTCCGAGTTTTTGTACGACTATTACTACGGCGGAAAGCTGTGGGATCCCAGCCGGCAGAACATACTGGTAACGCTTTTCGTGGGCTTCCTGGTGCTTGTAGCCGCTGAGGCTGTACGGGACCGTTTCGACAACATGGTCCTTACCTTCCTTACGCTTATAGCTTTAAGCTATGCAGGCACGGTGCTGCTTGTAAAGATCAAAGCAGAAATGGGTCTTTACGGCCTTCTGCTTTTAGACTTTATCTATATATCCTATAACGTTACATACACAAGGATAATGGAGCTGATATTCTTTGCTGTATTCCTGATCAACGTATCAGCAGACAACTATCTGAATATCATGATCAACGACTTCTACTACAGCATTCCCGATAAGGCTTTCTGCCTTCTTGGCGTTATACTTACATGGTTCTACAACGGCAAGAGAGGCCCCAACAGCCTCGTCCTCAAGACCGCATATTACATGTATTATCCGGTAATGCTGCTGGTGCTTTGCCTTGTAAAACGTGCCATGATGTAGACATTTTAAGGCCTTAAAAAAACCTTAAAAAATCGCAAAATAAAGCTTTACAAACCAAAGCTGTTGTGCTAATATATTATTGTTGCCGCGCGGTATTGGCGGAATTGGCAGACGCGTACGGTTGAGGGCCGTATGGGTAACACCGTGATGGTTCAAGTCCATTATACCGCACCACAAAAGCTCAGAACTTAGGTCCTGAGCTTTTTTCTTTGCCTTATGATCTTGTAAAAAAAAGACCGGTCTGTTATCAGCACAGACCGGCTATTATTTTAACTATGAATGCAACTACCCACGCTACCGCGCACTGGAACACTACCATACCGGCAGCGGACTTTGCGCCAAGTTCCCTCTTTATAGCAGCCACTGCTGCAACGCAAGGTGTGTACAGAAGGCAGAACGCTATAAGGGCGCAGATAGTCGCCACAGGGAACACTTCCGTAAGGGGAACTCCCGCGAACAGCACCTCCATGGTAGCAACGACGCTCTCCTTTGCCAGGAAGCCTGTTACAAGGGCCGTAGAGACCCTCCAATCGCCGAATCCAAGGGGTTTAAAGAGCGGGGCGATAAATCCTGCCACCACGGCCAAAATGCTCTCAGAATCGTCGTTTACGAGCTCAAACGAGGTGCCGAAACTCTTTAAGAACCAGATGACTATAGTTGCTACGAATATGATCGTGAATGCCCTCTGCAGGAAGTCCTTTGCCTTGTCCCAGAGCAGCCTTGCAACGTTCTTTGCGCCAGGCAGCCTGTAGTTCGGAAGCTCCATAACGAAAGGCACCGCGCTGCCTTTGAACACCGTATGGTTCATTACAAGCGCTACGATAAGGCCAACAAGTATTCCTGTTACATAAATGATAACAGTTGCCAGCAGCACCTTGCCTGGGAAGAACACGGATGTAAAGAACGCGTAGATAGGCAGCTTGGCCGTGCAGCTCATGAAAGGCGTAAGGAGTATGGTCATGTGCCTGTCCCTTTCGGAAGGAAGAGTGCGGCTTGCCATAACGCCCGGCACTGTGCAGCCAAAACCGATAAGCATCGGAACGATGCTGCGGCCGGAAAGGCCTATCTTACGCAGCAGGCTGTCCGTTACGAAGGCCACCCTTGCCATGTAGCCGGTGTCTTCCAAAAGCGACAGGAAGAAGAACAGGACTACTATGATCGGCAGGAAGCTCAGAACGCTGCCTACGCCTTCGAATATACCGTCGATCACCAGGGAATGCAGCACTTCGTTGACTCCCCAGGATGTGAGCAGGCTGTCCACGACTCCTGTAAGAGCGCCTATACCCTGCTCCAGAAGGCCCTGCAGCCAGGCGCCTATAACATTGAAGGTCAGGAAGAACACCGCGCCCATAATGGCTATGAACGCCGGCAGCGCCGTGAACTTTCCTGTGAGTATCTTGTCTATCTTGCGGCTGCGTTCGCGCTCCTTGCTTTCGCGGGGCTTAACGACGCATTCAGATACCAGCTGCATTATAAATCCAAAGCGCATGTCAGCT
>CADALS010000232.1 GCA_902788795.1 uncultured Eubacteriales bacterium
CATAAGCACGTAAACAAGTGGTATGTGGCTGCTTATCCAGGGGATCGAAGGCAGAAGCATAAGGAAAAGAAGGCCCCATACGCAGCCGATAAGCGTTCCCGCAAAACGGTTGAGGGCGTATTCCCCGCTGTCCTTTACGAAAGGCTGCATGCAGATTATTGCGGTAATGCAAGCCTCCGCAGGAACGTCCTCTCCGCGGTAACCGAGCAGATAATATATAAGCAGGCATAAAAAGACCGCTACTGTGGTCTTTATTATCCTTTGTCCAATGTGAGGAAATGTTATTTTCATGGTATCAGATCCAGATCTTCTTTAGGTCCAGGACTTCCATGTTGGTAAGATACTCTTCAAGATATATACGGCAGAGCTCGTCCCAGGCAGCATCGCTCTGGCTATGTTCCATCATGACCGCAATCACCCTGCCTGGTATAAGTATATCCTTTCCTACAGCCCTGCGTCTGTTGTTTCTGGCCACAGCACCTACTATCTTGCGAAGGTCCACGTCTTTGAAGACCTTGCTGTAATACTCGGCCTCTATCCTGTGGCGTCTCTCCCTTGCCTTGTTGTGCAGGACCCTAAGCACTGTCGCTATAAGGAAAGTAAGAGGCATTATCGCCGCCATAGGGATCCAGACCGGGATGCGGGTAGCAAAGCCGTAAAAATCGTTCCAGCCACCGTTTTCTTCACCGATCAGCACCACCATAGTGTAGTAAAGCACAGCATAGATGAAGACAGGGATCAGAGCTATCAGCGACTGGCTCAGAGAAATATCTTTTTCCGTCATAAAGAAGCAGAAAGCTATTATAGCCAGCACCGGGCATACTCCGTGCAGGAAAAAGCGCGAGCCCGTGAAGATCAGCACGAAACCCTTGACCGGAGCCAGTATGAACAGCGATACAAGAAAAGTCAGCGTAGTGGATGTAACTCCGGTAAGTACAAGCACCATGACCCACCTGGGAACATGGAAATTGTGTTTTCTGAACCCGTCGATAGCGTATGGGATAACAAGAGACATGGACATTGCGCAAAGGATGTTCGAGTTGACTGTGAACATGCAGAATGTCCTAATACCCATGTGATCAAAGTTTTCGTCGTACACGGTCGTGAGGTTCATCGTTACGCCTATGCAAACGCATACGACAACGATCAAAGCACTGAACAGTGTGAACATGCAATGACGTCTGGCAAGTTTATAAGCATCATCCATTTCATCAACCTCCGCTAAACTACTCAAGCCATTCTGGCCGCGAAAAACATGTACTGCTGCATTACTCCTGCAAAGCCCTTGTAGCGCTCCATAGGAAATCCGTTTGGATAGTGCTCCTTAAGCACTCTGTCTATCCATACGTCTATTGGGAAGGCGCCTATTCTGTAAAATCCGAAAAGGCTAACGCAGTTGGCAACTTTGGGCCCTACTCCGCGCAGCGCCATAAGTGCCGCCAAAAGCTCCGCGTCGGAAAGGCCCCTCATAGATTCAAGATCCAGCTCCCCGCTGGCAGCTCCCTGTGCGGCCAGGTATACGTATTCAGTCCTGTATCCAAGGGAGCAGGAAGCAAGCTCCTCCATGGATGCCGAGGCAAGCTCAGCTGGGGTCGGAAACGCATAAATATCCGCGGCTATCTGCCTGCCCCACCTTTTGCAGAGCGCTTCCACACAGGTCTTTATGGAGGGGATGCTCCTTCTCTGAGAAATGATAAAGGTTATGAGCATCTCCCAGGGATCCTGCTTAAGTATCCTTATCCCCTTCCCGAACTCCGCAACTCTGGTAAGGTAAAGATCATCCGGATCTATTGCATCTATAAAGCTTTCGTAGGATGTTTCCAGATCGAAATACTCTCTCCAGAACGCATCGTCCTCTGCGGGGCAGGCTACACTGCCGCCTCCAGCATAGCACATTTTATCCAAAGCAATGCATCTATATACATCAAAGCCTTGCTCCAAAGAGCGTTTTTCATCGAAACACATCCTGAAAGTCTGGCCGGAATCGGCAATTTTTCTGATATTTAGGCTTTTTTTGTCGTAACTGAACATAAAACTCCTCATCTTCTTTCCAAATTCATACGAAAGACATGACCAAAGCAGAGCTCGCTGCAGCAAAAGCAGAGCTTCTGGAAAGATACCAGAAATACAAGGATATGGACCTGTCTTTAAATATAGCAAGAGGCAACCCTTCTACAGCCCAGCTGGATATGATAATGCCTATGATGGACGTTATCCGCTCCACCACAGACTGCCGCGATATCTACGGCACGGACGCCAGAAACTACGGCGCTCTGCTCGGCCTTAAGGAAGCAAGGGAATTCTTCGGAGAGATGCTTGGAACAACTGTGGACGAAACTATAGTTGTAGGCGCCTCCTCCATTAACTTTATGTACGACTGCCTCTCCAGAGCCATGCTCAAAGGCGTGCTCGGCTCCGAAAAGCCCTGGGTCAAATACGACAAGATAAAGTTCATCTGCCCCGTTCCCGGCTACGACAGGCACTTCTCCATGTGCGAATTCTTCGGTATAGAGATGATACAGGTACCCACCTACGAAGACGGCCCGGACGTGGATCTTATCAGAAAGCATGTAGAATCCGATCCTACCGTTAAGGGAATGTGGTGCATACCCAAGTTCTCTAACCCGCTTGGTATAACCTATTCGGACGATGTTGTAAGAGCACTGGCTAACCTTAAGCCGGCAGCAAAGGACTTCCGCATATTCTGGGACAACTCCTACATGGTCCACCACATCTACGGGGACGTAAAGCTGCTCAACATACTGGACGAGTGCAAAAAGGCCGGCAATCCGGATATGGTCTACATGTTCGGTTCCACCTCCAAGATAACCATGGCAGGCTCCGGCATAGGATTCTTCGGAGCTTCCGCCGCAAACATCAAGTTTACCGAAAACCAGGTAAAATACGAGACCATCAGCTGGGATAAGATGAACATGCTGCGCCATCTTCGCTTTATCAAGAGCCAGGGCGGCATAGAAAAGATAATGCAAAAGCACGCAAACATACTGCGTCCCAAGTTCGATACGGTCTTTGAGGTGCTCGAAAGAGAGCTTGCAGGCAAAGGCGCCGGCAGCTGGACTAAGCCAAAGGGCGGCTATTTCATAACCTTCATAGCAAACGACGGCACTGCCACCCGCATTAACGAGCTTGTAAAGGCCTGCGGAGTAACCATGACAGGCCCGGGAGCTACCCACCCCTTCCACCACGATCCGGACGACAGATACCTGCGTATTGCGCCCTCCTTCCCACCTGTGGAAGAGCTCAGGCCTGCAATGGAGGTATTTGCAGTAAGCGCCCAGATAGCTACGATAGAAAGCATAGAGGCACAATATGAGTAAGCTTATAATACCAGAAGGATATAAGGCAAAGCTGGACTCCTACGATACCCAGAAAGCTATAAGCAAGATACACAGCATTTTCGAGAGCAAGCTCTCGGAGGCACTTAACTTAAGCCGCGTATCTGCTCCGCTGTTTCTCGAAGCCGGAACAGGTCTTAACGACGACTTAAGCGGCGTGGAAAGAAAAGTCGAATTCGATATAAAAGAAGACGGACGCGTCTGCCAGGTAGTGCAGTCTCTTGCAAAGTGGAAGAGGCAGGCTCTTAAGGACTACCACTTCTACGAAGGCCGCGGTCTGTACACAGACATGAACGCCATACGCAGAGACGAAGACCTGGACAACCTGCACTCAGTCTACGTGGACCAGTGGGACTGGGAAAAAGTAATAAACGAAAAGGACCGCAACATAGAATATCTTAAAGATACAGTCAGAAAGATAGTCTATGCCATCTGCGATACAGAGCTGGAGCTCAGAAAGCAGTACCCTGCCCTCTACGCCCTGTCCTACAAGGACAGAAACGTAAGCTTCGTGGATTCCCAGGAGCTGGAGCTCCTGTTCGGAAACGATTCCAACCAACCCACGTTGAATAGAGCCATCGCCATCCGCACGGCGCTG
>CADALS010000233.1 GCA_902788795.1 uncultured Eubacteriales bacterium
CGACATGCCTTGGATGAAAGCTGCTGAGGCCTACTTCCTTGCCGGGAAGCCACTCCAGGGATCCGTGGGTCCCTATGTGGCAGACCGCGTCCGCACCAAAGACCTCGGATATCCAGCGGTAAGTGGCTATGTAGCTGTAAGGCGGAGTGGAATCCGTGCTGTGGTAAAGCTCTGCGGCCTTCTCCCCTGTGGACCTTGCAGGCTGCATGCCTATGAATATGTTGCCGCAAAGAAGCCCGGGAACAACAAAGCTGTCCCCGCAGACCATTGCGTTTCCGGGGGCTTTTCCCCAGGACTTTGCAAGCTGGGAGAGCATCTTTGGCGTAAGGCCTTTGAACCATTTGCCCCAGACATCCGGGCCTATGCTTGCCGCGGCCTTTTCTAAAAGCTTGTCTTCGCTTTCCCAGGAAAGATCGTTGGTTAGGCCGCTCGTGAGCCTGTCCGCAAGCTCCTGGGCGCTGTTTATATCGAAGTCTGTTTTGACCCCCTGCTCTTTCAGCCTTTGGACAAGCCTTAAAACGCTTTCGAAGGTGTCCAGGCCTTCCGCAACGCCTATCTTGGCGTTTCCTGGCATGCAGTGGAACAGTATTGCTATCTGTTTTTCTTCTGCCTTTTTCTTTGAGAGCATGGCCCAGTTTACTGCCAAGCTTGCCACGCGCTCCGTGCGGTCCTCTATCGGAACGAACACCTTGCGGCTCTGCCCGCCGAAGTCCAGCTCCTCCTGAGCTGCTGCGGGAACGGAAATTATCTGGCCGTCCAGCTCCGGCTGGTACACGTACATGGAAAGGCCCATGCTATCCAGGCCGTAGGGAAGCTCCTCGTAGTCCTTAAGGCTGTAGCGGGTGTGCATGGCCTGTATGGCAGGCACGCCCCACTCCTTGAAAATGCTTTCCAGGCGGCCTTCCGAGCCGTCTCCCGGAGAGGACATGTTGCTTATGGAAAAGCCGGTAAGCACTATAAAAACATCGGGAAGGCGCACGCCGTAGTATTTAAAGTAACGGTCCATGGCAGCCTTCATGCCGGACTTTCCGTCCTCGTCCGCGGCCATCCTTGTGAACATGGAGAGCACCACGGCGCCTTTGTCTTTAAGGCTTTTTACCAGCGCGTCCGTGTGCCTGGTGTTGGAATTGAGTATCTGGCTCTGGTGAAGTATTATTCCTACCACCGGGGCGTCTTTTTTGGCGGCGCGCTGCAAAAGGGCTTCTGTCTCTGCTGGATCCAGCACGCGGCCGTCCTCGTAAAGGCCGTCCTCGGCGGGCGGCTTGGGCGCAGGGACCTCCACGTCCGCACCGCCGAATTCCCTTGCCATGTACAAAAGCATGGAAGCGTAGTTATCCTGGGTGCCCAGAGCAAAATAGCTGCTTATTGCCTTGTACTGCTGCGGGGTAAGGCCACTTGTTGGCATAAGCTCCGCAAGCTCTTCCGGAAGCGAAGACTCAAAATAGATCGGCTTTCCGCAGAATCCTTTCCAAAGCAGGTGGAAATCCGGCAGGCTGTTTGCCCCGCCGTGGAAATAGATGAACACCAGGTCCGATGCAGCTGCGCTTTTGCGCATGTCCGCTATCTTTTCCGTGTGTACGGAAAGATCCCAGACCGAGTAGTAGTCCGCCTCTATCAGCTGCGGATGAGTCTTTTCCAGCTGCTCCGCGGCTTTTCTCATGTTCCAGATGCGGTCTTCGATCGCCATAAGAAATGTTATCTTCACAGCGATGCTCCTTTCAAAAACGTATTATGCAAAACACATGTTCCTTTATTTGCCTGCGAGCCTGTTCTGCCGGCCGGGCAGCCTCCGAGGCAGGTGGCAAAGCTTTCGCAGGACCTGCACTCCTGCGGCGGCGCAAGGAAGGTCCTTGCTATCTCCGGGCGCCCTGCTTTTGATCCGGCAAAGGGCCCGGGGTTCTCTTCGTTAAAGTCTTTTATGTTTCCAAGGCACATGCCTTCTTCTTCGGCAAGGCCGGAACACGGCCATATATCTCCTGCGGGATCTACGCACACGGAATCCGCGGTCTGGGCGTAGCAGTATACGCAGCCGGCGTCTAGCGCTGCCCTTCTTTTT
>CADALS010000234.1 GCA_902788795.1 uncultured Eubacteriales bacterium
AGGACACATGAAAAAGACCCGCGAGCTTATACAGGAAAACCTTAAGCTTGTGGATCTTGTTATCGAAGTCCTGGATGCAAGGATACCTGTATCCAGCCGCAATCCTGTTATAGGGGAGCTGACTGCCTCTAAAAGCCGCTTAACAGTCCTTAACAAGGCCGATCTGGCCGACCCCGGGCAGAATATCCTCTGGGAGAAAAAACTCGCTGAAAACGGCGATTTTGTCGTTTCGGCAAACTGCAACTCCGGGGAGGGTGTAAAGAAGATCCTCAGGACACTGGAGCTTATCCAGGACAAAAAGAACCAGGACAGAGAGCGCAAGAAGAACCTCAGGATGATGATAGTAGGCATCCCCAATGTGGGAAAATCTTCGCTCATCAACAGGCTCACCGGCAAGAAGAGCGCAAAGACCGGAGACAAACCAGGTGTAACAAGGGGCAAGCAGTGGCTGACGCTTTCCAACGGAATGATGCTTTTGGACACCCCGGGAATACTCTGGCCTAAGTTCGAGGACCACAACGTGGCTCTGGACCTTGCTTTCTGCGGCTCCATAAAAGACGAGATAATGGATGTTTCGGAGCTTGGACTGGAGCTTATAAAAAAGCTGAGCAAAGTCTGTCCGGAGCTTCTGTGCGCAAGGTACAAGCTGGAGCAGACAGAGGAAACGCCGCTTCTTACCATGGAGGCTATTGCGGCAAAACGAGGCTTTATAATGGCGGGCAAGCGCATAGACTACGAAAGGACAGCCAAGACCGTTCTGGACGAATTCAGATCGGCAACTATAGGCAGGATAACTTTGGAGCAGCTATGAGGATAATCGGTATAGACCCCGGCTACGCCATAATGGGCTACGGAGTTATAGAAAAAGACGGAAACAACCACGTGCCTCTTGCTTACGGAGTTATAACCACGGACAAGGACATGAGCATGCCGGACAGGCTGAAGGTGCTCTACAACGGCCTTATGGATGTTATAGCTGAGTATCAGCCGGACGAGGCATCCATAGAGCAGCTGTATTTCAACACCAACCAGACCACGGCTATATTCGTTGGTCAGGCCAGGGGCGTTGCCATACTGGCATGCGCAAACAACGGCTTGTCCATCTACGAATACACACCTTTGCAGATAAAAACATCTATTACCGGCTACGGCAGAGCTGAAAAGAAGCAGATGCAGAACATGGTAAGGGTGTACCTGGGACTGGAAGAAGTCCCAAAGCCGGACGACGCTGCAGACGCTCTGGCAGCGGCTATATGCCACAGCCGCATGGGCACAGCAAGGAAAAAGAGCTTCATAATGAAGTAGGAAGATACTATGATACATTACATCAAAGGCAAAATTACAGAGACTATGCCCGGCATGGTCATCATAGAAAACGGCGGCATAGGCTACGAAGTAAGCGTTCCGCTTGGAGATAAAGCCTTCATGGCCGAGGACGAAGAAGTTACTATCTACACAACCATGCAGGTAAAAGAGGACGATATAAGCCTCTACGGTTTCTCCGACAGGACAGCGCTTACTATGTTTGGCCTTCTTGTTACTGTTTCCGGCGTTGGCGGCAAAGGCGCTATGTCCATACTGTCCGCGCTTACCCCGGCAGAGCTGCAAAGGGCTGTGATAACAGGCAATTCCAAGGCGATCCAGAGCGCAAACGGTATAGGCAAAAAGATAGCAGACCGCATAGTTCTTGAGCTCAGGGACAAGATGGAAAAGATGGGCCAGCTCTCAGGCGGAAGCATTGCTGCACCTGTTAAGCAGGCTCCTATTATGGGAGAGCGCGCCAAGGCAGTCAGCATGCTCATAGCCACAGGTGCCAATAAGGCGGACGCGGAAAGAGCCGTAGCCTCCATAGAAGACGACGATCTTAAAGCCAGCCAGTACTTTATGATGGCAGCAAAAATGTTCAAATAGGTGGATAGATGATGGATGAAAGAGTAGTCGGCACCTCCATGCACGGTGAAGACGAATACATGGAGAACAAGATAAGGCCGCAGCGCTTTGAGGATTTCTCGGGTCAGACTACGGTCGTGGAGAACCTTAAGAT
>CADALS010000235.1 GCA_902788795.1 uncultured Eubacteriales bacterium
CTTACGTCTTTCTATTATTCCCATCTTCCTTCCGAAGCACTTCTGTAGGAAGCCTTGCCCCACCGAACCAGCTACTGGCGCTGGAAAGCACCTCGGCTCCGGTTATCCTCTGTTCCGTCTCATTGAAGTGTACCCCATGTCAAGGACAATTTTGAATTTTAGGGGTTAAAAATGTCCCCAGATATGATAACATGTAGCTGCTTTACCGTCAGGGAGGATAGGGCAACGCTGAGGAGCGACCCGAGCGCCTGGGCGGGTTTGCGGGAGGCAGTGTGCATGAGCATGCTGCCTTTCTTTATCACTGCCTCCTGGAAACCAAGGCGTTAAACCTCGGGGTCCGGGGCAGAGCCCCGGAGTGACCTGTTCTTGGAGATACCTGGTTTCAAAGGATAGACACCGGTCTGACGGTAGCGGTAATACTCCTGCGGCGAGAGTTTCTCCAGATCCCACTGGTAACGATCCTTGTTGTAGTAATCCATCCAGTCATCGACAACAGACTGAACCTGCGCATAGGAGTCACACTCGCCAATTATGGCTGCAATCTCGTCCTTCATGTGGCCGAAGAAGCTCTCCTGGGGCGCATTATCCCAGCAGTTTCCCTTCCGAGACATGGACTGAACGAACTCAGCGTCCCTCAGCTTCTTGATGAAGGCATTGCTGGTATAGTGGCAGCCTTGGTCACTATGCACGATGGTCGTGTTGTCCAGCTCAGCCCCATATTTGCGAAGCATAGCATCTACCATGTCGAGTACAAAGTCTACTCTAAGGTTGTCGCTAAGGCGGTAGGCCAGCACTTCGTGCGTACAGACGTCAAGGATCAGAGAGAGATAACAGACACCGCCGCGATATAAGAGGTAGGTAATATCGGTCAGCAGGGCCTTGCGCGGCGCATAACTTCGGAACTGGCGGTTGATCTCGTTCTTTGCCACATGGCTCGTCTTCATCGCTTTGGCCATCCGACGATAGGGATTTGCCTGGCGGATCGGGCAGAAAAGTCCGTATTTCCGCATCAAACGTCGGATTTTCTTGATGTTCATGACCACAGGCGGATCAAGATGCAGCAGCCGCATATAGATGCTTCGTGCGCCCTTCTGGTATCCTCGAAACTCATAGGCCTGCTTCACCAGCGCAAAATCCGCACTGTCTGTCTCTTCCCGTCTTTGCCTCAAAGGAGCGGCATCAAGCCAGGCATAATACCCGGATCTGGAGACGCCCGCAATCCGACACAAGGCACTGATGTTCAGAAGGTTGCCGTCTTGCCTGACTGCCTCATGGATCAGGCCGTACTTCACTTCTGCCGGTGCTTGGATTCCCATTGTTTCTGAGCCTCCATATTTGCCGCCTGCAGTTTTTTTAAGAATTCGACCTCCTGCCGCGTATATGCCAGCTCGTTCTCAAGTTCACTGATACGCTGTTCCATTGTCTCTTCACCTGTCTTGGGTGGACGACGATAGTTTCCGCTACGGCCATCTGCAAAGCCATTTTTCTGCTTTGCCTTCTTGTTCAGCGTATAAGAAAAGCCCTCTACTCGGCTTGCGCCCAGAATTTCCGGATCAATCCCGCACTGTCGCATAGTTTCTGCTACTGAGATACCCTGGCACTTCTTCTCATAGGCCAGTTCCTTGAAAGCCTCGGTGAAGCGCACTGTGTTAGGTGTCACAGACGCAATGTACGGACTCTTCCGCAGCATCTCGATTTCTTTCCTGGACAAGGGGTTCGTATGTGTCTTCTTGCTCATCTGTATCCATGCCTTTCCGTCCTCTTCATGGATACATCATACCACACAAATCTTTCCCATAGAAGTGTCCACCTTAAAGGGCAGTCCCCAAATCTGTCTGTCCGATAGACAGGGCGCCCCCTAAACTATAGGTGTCCATTCTACAGGGTACAGTTTAATATGGCACAATTAAACTATGCAAATCAATACAAAAGGCTATCAAAAAATGATAAGCGCGCTAGCTACATTATTGTGTATTATAGCATTGTCTTAATTGTATATTCATTATCAGTCCACTTTTATCCCA
>CADALS010000236.1 GCA_902788795.1 uncultured Eubacteriales bacterium
ACGGCTATAGCATCCAGGTAAGCCCTGTTATGAAGAGGCGCAAGGCTTATCCAGTCCTCCATTCCCTTAAGGACTTCTTCATCCAGCTCGTGTATGCCGAAGTGCCCTTTTGAAAGTGTGGCCTTATAGCCCACACGCTCTATCTGGGTAACGCTCGAAATAACGCCGAAATTGGTGTCTGTAAGGTGGTCCAGGAACATGCGTATGCCGCTTTCGTAATCAGGTATATCCACCTCTTCCATAGCGGCGGACTGGCCGTTTACGAAGTTTCTGTATTTGAATATGGCATCCTGCACGGAGCCCACTCTTTCTATGCCGCACTGAGCAAGGACTTTGCTTTCCGGCATGTCGTAGAGCTTGAATTTAAGGGAAGTGCTGCCTACATTACAAACAAGTACTTTCATCAGTAACCTCCGAGGTATTCCAGCATTTCCTGCATCTTTTTATCGCCGCCGGCTGCGGGCTTCCAGTCCACCTGAAGAGTTCTGTAGCCCTGCTTTTCAAGAACGTCAGCAAAAGACTTAGGACCTACGTTCACGATCACCAGCTCAGATCTGAACAGGCTGAGTGCCTTACTTACATCTGTCATTTTGCGTTCCTCCTGAGTTTTATTATCTCCGAAGCAAGCAGCGCTGCCCTGTAGTTGGTCCTGCAGACATAAACGCCTGCAGCCTCAAGTTCTGCTTCTTGCTTTCTTATATCCTGCCAGTCGGCTGTTGTGCCAAGCACGGATGCCACAAAGGCTATCTTTCCTCCGCGCTTTTCTGCCATCTCCTGGGCTTTTATTATATCCGGCACCACATATCCGCAAGGATCCATATGACCCGGCGGGGTGAGTATGAAGTCCAGAACTATTACAGCTACAGTTGGGTCTGCTGCCTCTTTGAGTATGGCCGGACGCCTTATGGATGCATCGATAGCCGGGTGCGGACGTCCGAGAGTGAACTCTTCCTCGCCGTAGTCTATGGCAGTGTTCTCCTTGCTGTCCGCGCCTTCTGCAAGCTTCCATTCGGGCTTGAGCGGGGCGTTGGACCATATGCCGCCAGTGGCATCCCACATGGTGCGCATGCCTTCATCAAGGTAGGTACCGCCTGTATAAGCTCCTCTTACATACTTCTGCTCCGGAGCCATGCCTTCTGCGGCTTTTTTAGCGATCTGCTTTATATCCTCCAGGCTTCCCAGGCTGTAATCGTTTCCGATAAGCTCCAGAGCCCTCAACGCGCAGTCATCAAGGTTGCCTGCCCATACGGCGCCTGCATCCTCTATGGTCTTTTTATCGCAGCCCATAAAGAATACTACCCTGGGCTTGCGCATCTGCTTTATACGTTCAAGAAGCTTGTTCAAAACGCTGTCTGCGGGCTTTCTGGATATGAGTATTATGTATTTTGTTTCAGGGTCTGCTTCAAGAGCGTCTATGCCCATGAGCATGGTTATTCCGCCCACAGGCTCCTTAAGATCGTTGCCGCCGGTACCTATGGTCTGGGACACACCGCTGCCTGCCTCGTGCAGTATTGCAGCTACATGCTGTATTCCGGTTCCGGACGCGCCCACTATTCCGAAAGGTCCGCGGGCATTGATGCTGGAAAGCACCAGGGCCGCACCGTTTATATTAGCAACGCCGCAGTCCGGGCCCATGCATAAAAGGCCCTTCTCCCTTGCAAGCTCTTTCATCTCCCTTTCGTCTTCTAAAGGCACGTTGTTCGAGAACACGCAGCAGTGCATGCCTGCGTTCAGAGCCTTCTTTACTTCCGCAAGGGCATACTCGCCGGGTACAGATATCTGGCACAGGTTGGCTGCGGGAACGGCCTCTTTTGCTGCTGCGGAGCTTATGAAGCTCTGCGGCTTTTCCGAATCATCTGCAGGCGCGCCTCCTGGCTTTCCGCGGAGGCTACGATAACGTAGTCTGCCTCTGTGCAGGCTGCTATTTCTGCTGTCATAAGGCCTATCTCTTCTATGATATCCTTAAACGCAGCTGTAGCCATGCCTACGTAGCCTGTTTCTATCCCGGGCTGCTCGTTCAGCACAGCTGTTTCGGAAAGAGTCTCAAGCGAGTCTATATACCTGTTTTTCTGTATTCTGGTAAAAATATTCATGCTTCTACCTCCAGGCGCTTCACCTCTTCGTAAACACCTTCAACGGCCTTTCTGAAAACATCCATAGGAAGCTCTGCAGCTCCGGCGCCGGCCTGCCCTCCTGTCTTAAGAGCGCTTCCGCCGTGGCTGATGGGCAGTATGTTAAGGCCTACGACCTTTCTGATATCTACGCCTACCGGGAATCCTCTGTAGTCATCCCAGGGGACCGGTGCAAAGTTGTGCTCTCCCAAAGATACCATCCTGGCCTTTTCCGTACGCTCCTTTGCGTCCTTGAATGTTCCGCCCGTCATCCTGAGGTAAGCTGGGCCTGCTATGGCACTCATTCCGCCAAGGCCCCAGACCTCTGTTACGCAGCTGTCTCCAAGGTAGCCCAGCAGGTCTTTTTCTGTTGTGGTAGGCTTAAGGAAAATGCCGGAGATCAGCGGTGCCTTTGTAGTATACCAGCGGTTTCCTGTGGCTGCGGTCTGAATGCCGAACTCTATGCCGTTTCCGCCCATTCCGACCATTACCGTGGAATAAGGGACCTTCTTGGCCGAGCTCATTATTGCCTCGACGCCGGCCATCATAACGTGCAGGAAGAACCTGTCGTTGGCAGCTATCTCCTTTATGACTTTATCACGCGCAGGATGGTCCACATCCAAAAGCCTTGGAACGAGCTCCAGCGCAAGAGCCATGGAGGCTGCCGGCTGACGGTTGTGGTTCTCATCTCCCATGCCTGCGGTCCTTGAGAGCACTCTTATAAGGTCTATACCGCCGGATGCGCGTACGGCCTCTCCAAGCACCTGTGCGTAGTCTCCACGTATGAACCTGAGGTTTTCTTCTACGTCGTCTCCGTAAATGCCCCACCTTAAGACTCTGGGGTTGGAGCCGGGGTGAGGTACGCAAAAGCCCTTGCCGCCGGAGGTCTTATCCTCAACCACGAACACTGGCATGCTTGGAGACATGACGCTGGACGCTGCATTCCCGCAGTTGTAGTCCTGCGAAGGCGCTATCCTTATCTTTCCGGCAAGGACCATTTCCCATGCCTCGTCCACGTTTTTAGCCAGTCCGTCGTGACAGGCTGCGCCACAGACCGCGGTCTTAAGAGGTATGGGGAGGTCTTTTGGCTCTATAGGCGGGCCGGGTATGAGTATAAGGTCCTTATCCATTCCGGGGACCACCTCTATGGCAGGCCTTACGTCTACCCATACAGGCCTTGCCTTGGTCATTATGTCTATGACTTTTTTATTAGCTTCTGCTACTTTTTCAGGTACTGTCATCTATTTTTCCTCCCTGACTGTTATGCAGGCGTGCGCCCCAAGGCGCGGAACTGTTATAGTTATGTTTCCGTCTTTTATCTCCCAGCTTACGTTTCCGGGCTCATCTATGTTTTCGCAGACCGCTGTGCTGCCCTTCCAGGGTATAGTTACGCTCTGATCGCATAGCACTGCCGGGCTGAAGAAGCTGTTTCCGAAGTGGCCGCTGCCGTTGACGAAGTGCACTATGCAGG
>CADALS010000237.1:0-1735 GCA_902788795.1 uncultured Eubacteriales bacterium
GGAGACCCGCTGCAGGGATATCGAGAGCAGCTTCTTCGACATCCAGATGGAGAACATCCACCTCAAGAACGATCTTGAGGCTTACAAGAAAGGCAACAGATAAAGGATTTTAAATGGATCCCAAGGCTATCAGGGTTTTAGAATACAATAAAATCATAGAAAAGCTGGCCTTGGAATGCGCAAGTAAGCTTACCGCCAGGCAGGCTTCCGAGCTCACCCCGCAGACAGACGCGGTGTGGATAAAGGAAGCCCTGGCGGATACCGGTGAGGCGGTGACTGTCCTTATGAAGAAGGGCACGCCGCCTTTCGGCAGCTTTTACGATGTCGCAGGCCAGGCTCATCTTGCTGCACGCGGCGCTGCTCTTACCATGAAGCAGCTGCTGGAGCTTGCCTACAATATGGCAGCCGCAAGGCGCACAGCTGAATATCTGTCATCGGATCTGCCGGAGCTTCCCCGCATAGACGGGCTGGTTTCGGCTATATCTGTCCTAAGGAGCCTCGAAGAGGAGATAGAGCGCTGCATAATCTCGGAAGACGAGATGGCAGACTCCGCTTCCCCGGAGCTAAGGCGCCTTCGCAAGGCTATACTGCGCCAGAACGAGGCTATACGCAGCAAGATACAGCAGATAGTTGGCTCCTCCGAAAACAAGCTGTTTTTGCAGGATGCCATAGTTACCATGCGCCAGGGCAGGTACGTTATACCCGTAAAGCTGGAGCACAAGAGCAAGCTGGCCGGAATAGTGCACGACCAGTCCGCCTCCGGTGCCACACTTTTTGTGGAGCCCCAGGCTATAGTAAACATGAACAACGAGCTCCGCGAGCTTGAACTTGCCGAACAGCAGGAGGTGCTGCGCATACTCCGCGATCTTTCGGAAAGGGTAGGCCTCTGCGAGCTTCAGATAAAAGGAAACCAGGAGATACTCACCAAGCTGGACTTCATGTTCGCAAAGGGCAGACTTGCCTGCAACATGAAGGCTTCCTGCCCGGAGATAAATACCCAGGGTATAGTGTCTCTTAAGAAGGCAAGGCATCCGCTGATAGACCCCAAAAAGGTGGTGCCTATAGACGTTGGCGTGGGCGAGGGCTACAGCACCCTCGTGATAACAGGCCCCAACACCGGCGGAAAGACCGTAACATTAAAGACCGTAGGCCTGCTTCAGCTGATGGCTCAGTCCGGACTCTTTATACCGGCGGCCGATGGCTCAAAAGTGGCTATTTTCAGGGATATTTTTGCGGACATAGGGGACGAGCAGAGCATAGAGCAGAGCCTGTCCACCTTCAGCTCCCACATGAGCAACATAGTCCGCATAACAAAGGAGTGCGGCAAGGACACCCTGGTCCTTGCGGACGAGCTTGGCGCAGGCACAGATCCCACCGAGGGCGCCGCTCTTGCTATTTCCGTGCTCAACCACCTATACAACAAGGGTGCCAGGACCATTGCAACAACGCACTACACGGAGCTCAAGAAGTTTGCACTTACCACCAAGGGTGTCCAGAACGCTTCCATGGAGTTCGATGTCGAGACTTTGTCTCCCACATACAGGCTTATCATAGGCATTCCCGGCAAGTCCAACGCCTTTGAGATAAGCCAGAAGCTTGGCCTTGCGCCAAAGATCATAGAGCACGCAAAGCGCTTCGTGGAGGAGGGGGATGTTGCATTCGAGGACGTCATCTCCACCATAGAGGAGAGCCGCAAAAAGATAGAGGAAGACGCACGCGTAAGCGCACAGCTGCG
>CADALS010000237.1:1752-2653 GCA_902788795.1 uncultured Eubacteriales bacterium
AGCTCAAGGCACAGAAGGAAAAGTATCTGGAGGAGGCCCGCCAGGAGGCTCGCGAGATCATAGACGACGCCAGGGAGCAGATAGCAGCGGTCCAAAAGAGCATAGAGGATGCCGCAGCTTCCGACAACGCCCGCCGTGCAGCAGACGAAGGACGCAGAAAGCTTACTGAACTACGAAAGGGCTATATACCAAAAGCTGAACATGTGGTAAACTACGAGCAGCCGTCTGCCGCGGATGTAAAGCCCGGCATACGCGTAAACGTCCTTTCCGTAGGGCAGAAGGGCACAGTGCTGGATGCTCCGGACGACAAGGGCGATATGCAGGTGCAGATAGGCGCGCTCAAGCTTAAGGTAAACATCTCCGGTATCACCCTGGTGAGGGAGAACGTTACGGATAAGCAGAGGGAAAAGACCAAGTTTTCGAGGCTGGCAGGCGCCAAGGCAATGTCTGTGCCTATGTCCATAAACGTTGTGGGGCAGACCCTTGCAGACGCGGAGATAGACGTGGAAAAGTACCTGGACGATGCATTTCTTGCAAACCTGGAGACGGTTACTATAATACACGGACGCGGAGCTGGCATACTCAGAGAGGGCATTGCCAAGCTGCTCAAAAAGGACAAGCGCATAGCGTCCTACAGGCGCGGAGCCCCCGCAGAAGGCGGGGACGGCGTCACCATCGCAACATTCAAACGCTAGCACCCGGGGACGGTTCTTCGGTGCCAACTTCACAGAACAGGATAGAGAAATGACAGATTTCAAACAGGAAATTGCGCAGCTGCTTGCGCAGCATATCGAGAGCATGAGCGCGGAGGACATTTATCCTCTGATCGAGGTCCCCGCGGACAACACCCACGGAGACTACGCCTTCCCTTGCTTCAGGCTGGCAAAGGTGCTCCGCAAAG
>CADALS010000238.1:0-1416 GCA_902788795.1 uncultured Eubacteriales bacterium
AGCGCTTTGGACGAGCGTTTCCGCTCCGCTCTTGATGCTGCCTGCGCAAAAAGGCTCTATTCCAAGGTGTTCTTTGATGCTCCGGTACTTTTTGAGACAAACAGGGAGCACTTTGTGGACAAGGTGTGGGTAGTTGCAGCGGACAGGGAATCTCGCATCCAAAGGATCATGAAGCGCGACGGCGTAAGCCGCGAGGAAGTTGAGAATCGCATGGCCAGCCAGCTTCCGGACGACGAAAAGTGCGCCAGGGCAGACCTTGTGATATACAACGACGGAACTATAGAAGATCTCAAAGAAAAGGTCAGAAAAGCGCTTGGTATAGCGTAAAAACCTGGTGCTCCATGATAAAAGAAAAAAGCAGGCCCGGCCGGACCTGCATATTTAGTGTCAAGATCTTTCGAAATGTGAAGGAGAACCGTCCCCTATAACCTCAAAATGTGAAGGAGAACCGTCCCCTATAACCTTTCCAGGAGCTTTTCTGCAATCTGGACTGCGTTGGTTGCTGCGCCTTTGCGGATGTTGTCTGCAACTACCCAGAGGTTCATGCCGCTGTCAACGGAGAAGTCTCTTCTGATGCGGCCTACGTAGACCTCGTCTGTGCCTTCAGCGTTGCGGGCAAGGGGATAAACAGCGTTCTGAGGATCGTCCTGAACGATTATTCCCGGGAACTTCCTGAGGATCTCTCTTGCTTCGTCAAGATCGAAGGGCTTTTCGAACTCCAGGTTGATGGATTCGCTGTGGCAGCAGCGTACGGGAACGCGTACTGTGGTAGCTGTTACGCGGATGCTGTCGTCTCCGAGTATCTTGTGGGTCTCGTTGACCATCTTCATTTCTTCCTTGGTGTAGCCGTTCTCAAGGAAAACGTCTATGTGCGGAAGGCAGTTGCCTGCGATGGGGTGAGCGAAGGCCTTGCACTGGTCGTTGCCCTTAAGGCCTTCTGCAAGATCGGAAAGACCCTTCATTCCCGCGCCGGAAACAGCCTGGTAGGTGCTGTAGACTATCCTCTTTACCTTGTAGGCATCGTGCAGAGCCTTGATCGGCAGCATTGCCTGGATAGTGGAGCAGTTGGGGTTAGCAATTATTCCCTTGTTCCACCAGATATCGTTGGGGTTTACTTCCGGAACGACAAGAGGAACTTCCGGATCCATTCTCCATGCGCTGCTGTTGTCTACTACTGTGCATCCGTGAGCAGCAGCAATGGGGGAGTACTTCTGGGAAGTACCGCCGCCGGCCGAGAAGAGTGCTATATCGATGTGCTTGTCGAAAGAGTGCTCGTTGAGCTCTTCGACTATATAATCCTTGCCTTTGAAATTGATTGTCTTTCCTGCGGAACGGGAGCTTGCCATAAGGTAAAGATTCTCGTAAGGAAAGTTTCTTTCTTCCAGAACTTTAAGGAAGGTGGAACCTACGAGTCCA
>CADALS010000238.1:1423-2996 GCA_902788795.1 uncultured Eubacteriales bacterium
TAGTCATAATATTTGCCTCCTGATTGATATTTGTGTTATTATACACAAAATTGCAGCAATTGTTAATAGCCAAAACACAAATTTATTAAAAAACAAATGTTTCTTTTTCCAAATTACATCTGTAAATATTTGGCTTGATATGGTAAAATAAGATGTTTTCAAGGAGGCAAAAATGCCAAGACTTACCAAAGCTGAAAAAGAAAAAAGAAAACAGGCTGAGCTCAAAAGAGAGGCTGCGCTTCGCAAAAAGAAAAAGGTCCGCGATGAGATAATCGCAGTTGTTTTTATAGCCATAGGCCTGTTCCTTCTCATAAGCATGTTTACATCCACTACCGGAGCTATCGGTGCTGCGGTCAAAGCCTTTATGGGAGGCCTTCTCGGATGGGTGGCTTACATACTGCCGTTTTTCCTTATAGTTTACGGCGTTCTTGTGTTTGCCCAGAAAACTTCGCTTGTAACTACCAAATCCGCAATAGCTATAGTTGCGCTTATAGTCCTTCTGAGCTGCGTTATCGCCAACTTCAAGGCGCCGCTCAAGGGCATGGAGCCTTACGATTTCTCCATGTCCATTAAGGATATATTCGCCATGGGCACAGACGGCGGCGGAATAATAGGCGTTTACGTGGGCGGATTCATCAAGAATCTTATCGGATCCATAGGCCTTTACATCGTTGGCGCAGCAGGCGTAATAATTGCGCTTCTGCTAATACTCAACACTCCGCTTTCCGTGCTTTTGGACAACGCAAGGATGCACAGGCAGGCCAGAAGAGAGCAGCGCCGCATAGACAAGGAAAAGATAGCCGAGCTGGAGGAATACGAGCGTCAGCATGCAGAGATAGCTGCTCAGAAAGAAGCCGAAGAGACCGCAAAGAAGGCCAAAGAAGAGGAAAAACAGCGCGCACTGGCAGAAAAGAAGGCCGCTCAGGTAAAGGAGATCCAGCAGGAGGTAGATACCAAGGTACTGCCCAAGCTCAATATGGACGCTGTAAAGAATATGGATGCTCCAAAGGAAGAAGATCCGCAGCCTGTTCTGCCAACCTACCTTCAGGAGAGCGTTCCTGTATCGGAGCCTGTTAAGCCGGCAACCAACTTTACTCCGGAGGATATAGGCCTTAAGTCCGCGGATAAGCCCAAGGCAGATACAGACGGAATAACAGCTAACCAGCAGAATGTTCTGGATCTTGTAATGGATCAGGACCTGTTCAAGGGCCGCGGAAACGCCGGAGAGGATATCTCTGCGCTTCCTTCTGTTATGTCCGGTACCAAGGGCCTGGATCCTGCTGACAGCAAGAATATACCCACCAAGGCTGCTGCCGCAGCGTCTGTTGCGGGTGCAGCTGCAGCTGTGATAAGCAAACTCAAGGCGGAAGAAGCTGCGCCTAAAGAGGATGCTGCAAAGGCCGCACCCCCGGAGCCTGCTTATAAGTTCCCGCCTATAGATCTTCTCAATGCTCCGTCAGGACTTTTAAGAGGTTCTTCTAAGGGCCCCAACATGCAGGATCAGGCAAGGCTTCTGGAAGATACCCTGGCAAGCTTCGGCGTACAGGCATCTGTCGTCGATGTGATAAAAGGA